>NZ_JAUBTK010000167.1:0-5665 GCF_036702455.1 Microcoleus sp. D2_18a_D3 | reverse complement strand
TTTTAATAATTTTAGGAATCGCGTATTAGCTTGCTTTTCTGATTAGATAAACTTATAACCATAAGTTCAGGAGAGCCAATCGGTTTTGCTTTCGGCTTGTTCTGATTCTCTAACTAATGCACCGATAGCTGTTCCCGATCGTAGTAGTTGTTTTGACAATACATATTCTTTTTTATTTATAGACAAGTATTTATATAGGTTTACCGTTCTAATGGCAAAAGCAAAAGATTTATTTTTGAGTGGTGAGTTATAAGTCATTTATACTTGATACTTAATACTTGACAGTGAACCGTTGATAGTGGACAGTTTTTAGCTGACACTACTTATTAGTCATTAGTCATTAGACCTCTTGCAAAAATAGCTATGATGGACCGGAGAACCCGTCCGAAAATGTGATTAAAAGGACTTTTGCAATCTTGTGTATTAGTCATTAGTCATTAGTCCTTGGGAATGGAGAATAGCGAATGGTGAATGGAGAATGGAGCATTGGGAAGCAAGCAAGGAAGAAGGCGGAACCAGTGGAACGAAACCCAACCGTCAACTGTCAACTGTCAACCGTCAACTGTCAACTGTCAACTGTCAACTGTCAACTGTCAACTGTTTACGCTCCCATGCCCGAATACTGCTTCAAACCCTGCCGCCAAAGCCAGCGATTCCACACAAAAAACACCGCACTCCAACCCAACATTACCAACAAACCGCGGCCTACATCTACGGGTAATCCTATCAAGATTGAAGCGGGAAAATGAATCAAATAAGGAAAAGGCGTCCACAAAACTACTTCGCGCACGGGTGCAGGAAACACTTCTAGCGGCGCGATAAGTCCCGATAAAAACAGGTAAATTAGAAACCAGAATTGCTCGATCGCACTTGCCCTTTCCAGCCAAAAAGCAAACAGCGCAAAGGTATACTGTATCAGGAACCGCAAGCAAAAAGCCAAGAGGATAACCAACAAAAATAGCAAAAACCTGCCCAAACTCGGCAGCCAAAAAGACTGCGGGTAAAGTGTAAAAAACAGCAGCACTAATCCCAATACAAACGGCAGCCTCGCAAACCTTTCGGAAATGTGAGATACGAAGTGGTGCCAGACGGGATCGAGAGGCTGCAACAATCTATTAGATAACCTACCTTGCACTACTTCCTTTTCAAACTCCCAAATCACCCAAACTACATTTGTTTGTCTGACAATGAAAGCTGCTAAAAAATAACGGGCAAAGTCGATCGAATTCAGCCCAAATTGACCAGTTTCGGCCGCCTCCATCCAGACACCCATCAAGATAAATGGCAAAGCTCCCGACAGAGCCCACAAAAACAATTCCGCCCGGTATTCGAGCATATAAGCATAGTAGGTAACTAGCAAAGTCTTAGCAATTTTGATGGCTTTTGTCATATCAATTGTAGATTTAATTTTTAGGTGTTAGCAACAGGCAATATCCCCGTTCCACAAAACATTGAAACTCTAGTGGAACAGATATCTTCCCTGTTATGGAGAAGGAACCCAGCCAAAAACATTACACTTTTCCCGTGCGAAAAACTCGACCGATTACCTCTTCAATGGGCGGGTCAGTAACAGTCAAATCTATCACTTCCAACTCCGCCAAAATCTTCGCCACACTCACCGTCAACTCTTCCCTTTTTACCAAGAATCGCACCGATTGTCCCTCAATAGATTCTACCTCTCCGTAAACAAAAGCACTATCTTTTGCCAGCGGCTTAGCTAATTTTACCTGAACTTCCCGATAAGGTGCAAACCTGTCGAGCAATCCGTCTAAACTGCCATCATAAACTAATTGACCTTCATGGATTAACAAAACGCGCTTGCATAAAGCAGTAATGTCAGCCATGTAATGGCTCGTCAACAGCACCGTTGCTTGATAGCGCTCGTTATATTCTCGCAGAAATTGCCTGACGCTAAACTGTGCGTTTATGTCCAAACCTAAAGTCGGTTCATCTAAAAATAATACTTCCGGCTGGTGCAGCAGCGCCGCCATCAATTCAGCTTTCATGCGTTCGCCTAAAGAAAGCTTTCGTACCGGCTGATTTAACTTGCCTTCTAGTGACAGCATCTCTGTCAATTCTCCGACTCGCCGCCGATAATCTGTATCGGGAATGCCGTAGACAGCGGCATTGATTCGCAGAGAGTCAAGCACAGGTAAATCCCAAATTAACTGCTGTTTCTGCCCCATTACTAAGGTGATTTTTTGCAGAAAATCTGCTTCCCGACGAAAAGGAGTACGATCGCAAACTCTCACAGTACCAGCCGAGGGATAAATCAAACCCGTCAGCATTTTCAGCGTAGTAGTTTTGCCCGCACCGTTAGCACCTAGAAACCCCACGAATTCCCCCGGTTCAATACTGAAAGAAATGCCCTCAACTGCTTTGATATTGCGGTAAGTGCGACTAAAAAAGTGTCGCACTGTTCCTTTAAGCCCCGGTTCTTTAATCGCTACCGGATAAACCTTGCTCAAGTCTTCAACTACGATAATTGGCATCGGCTCAAATTTTAACTTTTATTTTAATCTAGGATACTTCCATCAGGCTTGTGCCAAGATGGAGCGATGGAGATCTCTAGTAGGGTGCGCCAGCGATGGCTCGATCGCTCTGAGGAAATAACTGTGTTCTGGCGCACCCTACTAAACTGTAGAATATTGCACAATATCCATGCTCACCTCGCACAAAGTTTACAAATATGGTACTCACACCAGATAATTCAGGCATCTCTCGTTTGGTAGGAGACAATTCTCCTGAAAATATTACACTTGCACCAGGACAACTTGCTAGTTTTCCTGGGGGACTTTGGATGGTGGGCGGCAATGATACTGTCAGGGGCTCGTCAGATGCAGAAAGGATTTTCGGCAACGATGGTAAAGACAGTCTGTTAGGTGGTGTCGGCAGTGATTCTATTTACGGTGGCAAAGATGATGACGATGTTTTGGGAGAAAGTGGCGAGGATTTCTTGACAGGAGATAGAAATAGCGATTTCGTTGATGGGGGTGCGGGAAATGATTTCCTGCGCGGAGGACAAGGTGTTGATTTGTTAGTGGGCGGTGACGGTAATGATACTTTAATTGGCGACAGAGAGGTGGATATTTACCAAGGTGGTGCAGGTAGCGATGTATTTGTTTTGAGAGTCGATCAAGCGGGAAGCAGAGTAGTTGGAATTGAAGTTGCTGACGCGGTAATTGTGGATTTTGATAAGTCTAGCGATTCGATTGGAATTAGTGTGGAATTTACCAGCAGCAATATCTCCTTGGAAGAGGTAAGTTATAGCTTGAACGATCCGAGACTGCTGCTGATCGATCCTGCAAGTATAGCCGGTGGAACTAGCTTATTAGCCAAGGGTGGCATCTCGCGGCAAAGTCTTGATCCCGATGGCAACGGCCGCGTGGAAGCTACTAATATTAGATTCGGTTTTACTAATGCTTTGTTGGGTACTGTGTTGAATGTGACCCCAGCCGATTTAAACGGCCGTTTTATTAATGCTAATTCTTTGCTTTAATTCGTTGCTTATATATCTCTAGTAGGGTGCGCGGGCGCACCTTACCCATTACGCATGATCTAACTCACCGTCAAAACTGCGCGATAGCGCACTTGATTGTCGCGGACTTTCTGCATTGCTTCATTCGCTTGTGCGATCGCAAAAACTTCAATAATCGGCTCAATCTCAAACTTCTCTGCAATTGACAGCATTTCATTAATCATAGCGCGACCGCCGATGAGAGAACTCACAATTCGGCGTTGCTTCACCAGCAGCGAAAATAACGGAATGCTCAAAGGTTCGTCGGGAACTCCCACAAAAGCAAGCGCACCGTTAGAATCGAGAAAATCAATGTACGGAACCCAATCTAAAGAAGCAGGAACAGTGCTCAACAAAATATCTAATTTGCTGCGGGGGGCTTGAGGAATTTCACCTTTTCCTACTACAATAGCTTCGTCCGCCCCCATTTTATGTGCAAATTCTGCCTTATCTTGGGAAGTAGTAAAAACAGTGACGCGGTTGCCTAATTTTTTCGCAAATTGCACCGCCATGTGTCCCAAACCGCCGATGCCGAGAATGCCAATTTCTTGGCCAGAACTCATCCCCGCATTTCGCAAACCGGCGTAAACCGTAATTCCGCCGCACAACAGCGGCCCCGCTACGTTGGAATCGATGCCTTTGGGAATAGGAAAAGCAAAGCGGGAATCTACCATCAAATAATCGGCAAAACCGCCTGGGCCTGTAACAATTAATCCCTGGTTTTCATCACAGAGATTTTCGTTACCGCGCAAGCAGTCGCGGCACTGCAAACAAGACGACCTTTGCCAGCCGACACCAACGCGATCGCCCACTTTTAAATGAGTCACTTGCGGCCCTATTTCTGCCACTTCTCCGATAACTTCGTGCCCCGGAACGAGGGGATATTTTGATTGACCCCAATCGTTGTCAATCATGTGCAAGTCTGAGTGACAGATGCCGCAAGTTAACACTTTTATCAGACATTCATGTACTTTGGGAGGTTCGACATCGAATTTGTATTCTTCAAGCAATCCCCCGGTTTTTTTAACGGCTAGTGCTTTGATTTGCATGGTGGTATTTCCTGGTTTGTTTGCCATTATAGTGTTCGGGCCGGGTTTAACACTCTCTTTCTTTAGTTGTATATATTCAAGTGGATCTGCCCCTAGGACTCAGGCGCGTTACTAATAATTTGTCTGGTGCGCCCTGGGTACCTTACCAATTACCAATTATCCATTACCAATTAGTCTCACAACTTGCCTTTTTCCATTGCCCACTGCATCAAACCGGGGAACAACCGATAAGCTTCCGATGCCAAAAAAGCAGGGCCGACGGTAACTTCTGCACGCTGATTTTTCACACCATCCCAGATAGCTTTAGCAATATCTTCTGGCTGAGTTGCCCACTCAGATTTCAGCATTTTGCTCATTTGCTGGCGGCGCAATTCGACTGCGGGTTCGTCTCGATCGCGAAATTGAGCTCTTTCTAAAAAATCACTGTTAATCAGGCCCGGATGCACGGCGCAAACGTGAATACCTTGAGGCGCTAATTCCAATCTCAAAGTTTCTGTTAAACCGGTTACTGCATATTTGCTGGCGCAATAAGCAGTCATTTGAGGCAAAGGCATTTTGCCGCCAATGGAACCAACATTGACTATTGTCCCAGTTTTTCGTTCCAAAAAATGTGGCAATATTTCTTGAATTGTGTTAACGCATCCCCAAAAATTGGTATTCATTAATTGCTGCCAGTCTTCGGAGGTAGTGTGCTCGATCGCCCCCGTGAGACAAATGCCAGCATTGTTAACCAAAACATCAATGTTGCCGCAGGCATCTAGGGCTTTTTGGACGATCGCGCGCACTTGTTGAATGTCGCCAACATCCCCCGGAATAGCTACAGCGGAACTGCCTTCTCGCTGCACTTGAGCCGCTGCTGCTGCCAATCTCTCTGGCTGGCGAGCTACCATCACTACATCGTAACCTTTACTTGCAAATAAAATTGCTGTTGCTTTGCCGCTTCCTTGAGAAGCGCCTGTAATCAAAACTGTAGGAGCCATAGATTGTTATAAATTGTAATATCAATTCCGGTTGAACCGGAATGACTGTTGACTGTTGACTGTTGACTGTTGACTGTTGACTGTTGACTGTTGACTGTTGACTGTTGACTGTTGACTGT
>NZ_JAUBTK010000166.1:0-5754 GCF_036702455.1 Microcoleus sp. D2_18a_D3 | reverse complement strand
CCTCATTCTCTCCTGGCGCGGTGGCTCTAGTTCTTCTTTTGCCACCGTTCTCATCTTTGGTTAGTCTAAACTACAATAATTTAGCCGAAATAGTAAGCTTTGCAGGATGGGTAAATCAATCTGAAAATCGGGATTATTACAGGAAAGCCGATATTTTTTGTTTCCCTTCGATCCGAGAGTTTGGCGCGCCGTGGTAATGGAAGCTATGGCTTACGGACTTCCCTGCATAGTTGCCAATAACGGGGATATTGGTGAATACGTGAATGAAGAAACTGGTTTTAAGATAGAGCCGATTTCTAGAGAGTATCTCACCCAGGAGTTGACAAGTAAAATTAAGATGTTGGTAGAAGATGCTCGGCTGCGGGAAAGTATGTCAGCTAAGGCGATGGAAAAAGCCAGAGAATTTGCGTGGGAAAACAAAGCCCTAAAAATCGTCGAGATTTACGAAAAAATGCTCGGTGAGAAAAGTGTTAGTGCATCGACATAGTAGAGCGATATTGTTGAGTTAAAAATTAGAAAGCAGCTAGGAAATGAAGAAAAAATTGGATACTTCATTCCACAATCTTCAGGAGAAACACACATTTTTTACGGGCGGGAGCGACAATTTATTGCAAAACTTGGAATTGAAACAGATTTAGTATCAACTCAACCGCCCCCAGGGCGATCGCTTCTCACGTATGGGCAGAAGAAGCTCAAAAAAATACTGTTTATCTATTTCCCTTGGCTGCGAAAGATTTTATTAACTCATTCGTAGAGGTTCTCAAAGCTGGTCCGGCTGCATGGTGGCAGTGCCTCGCAGTTATTGCCAAAGCGAGAGATACATCATTATCTCAAAAGGTTCGGCTATTGGCATTGGTTTTTGTTGCTGGCAAACTAGCAGGGTTAGCAAGAACAAAAGGTTGGTCGCACATCCACGTTCATTCCTGTGCCAATGCCGCCAGTATAGCCTTATTTAACTCAATTTTTACAGGCTGTACTTACAGTATGACTCTTCACGGGCAAACTCTAGAAGTGTACGGGCCAAATCAGGAACAAAAGTGGAAAAATGCTGCTTTTGCGATCGTCATGTCTCAACTACTTCTCAATGATGTCAAACATAAATTAGCGAACTTTCTTCCCAAACAATTAGCTGTTGCTCCAATGGGAGTTAATATTGCAGAAATTAAACGCAGCAGCCCTTACAAGCCTTGGCAAGAAGGAAGTCAGTGCAAGATTTTTGCTTGCGGCCGCCTCAACCCGGTGAAAGGTCACAAATACTTGATTGAGACGGTAGAATTGCTGCGAAATCGGGGATTTGAGGTGAGGCTGCCAATTGCAGGCGAGGATGAACAAGGGGGCAGCGGATATCACCAATATCTACAAAAAATGATTGAATATAAATCGATGTCCGAATGCGTGGAGCTACTTGGGGCTGTATCGGAACAGGCAATTCGCCAAGGTTTAGAAGAAACTCACGTTTTCGCTTTGGCAAGTTTCAATGAAGGAGTTCCGGTTGCTGTGATGGAAGCAATGGCGATGGAGGTGCCGGCGGTAGTTACTAATGTAGGCGGAACTTCTGAGCTAGTAGATGACGGCGCGGATGCTGTATTAGTCCAATCAGAAAAACCCGAAGAAATGGCAGATGCGATCGCACAGGTACTTCAAAATCTAGAACTTGCTTTGAGCCTCAGTCAGGAATCCGGAAAAAAATCATGGCTAAATTTAGCCACGGCCGCAGTGCAGAAACTTGGAATAACTAACCCGTCTTAGCTAACAGCCAAAGAACAAATTTAATCTAAGATTACATAAATCCAGTTGGGCCCAAAACAAGTTATGCGAATTCTAATTGTTGCTCAGAATGCCTCAACTAAATTCGGCGGCGAGGCATTGCTGCCACTGAACTACTTCAGCATACTTCGCTCGCGCCAAATAGAAACATTGTTAGTAGTTCACGCACGCACACAGGCTGAACTAAAAGCTCTGTTTCCGGCGATCGGGCGATCGAATGCACTTTGTACCAGACACTTGCCTGCACCGGCTGCTTAACAATTGCGGGCGATTTATCCCTGCAAGAGTGAATGAATTTACTTTTGGGCTGTCTCAGGAGAAGTGCGCTATCAAACTGAAACAAGCTGATGCACTGGTGCTGCCGAGTTTGCGGGAATGCGGCGGGGCTGTGGTGATGGAGACAATGGCAGTGGGCTTGCCAGTCATAGCAACGAACTGGGGCGGCCCGACGGATTATATTGATTCCACTTGCGGTATTTTAGTAGAACCGACTTCTAAAGAAGGATTTGTCAAGGGACTGACAGATGCGATGCTCAAGCTCGCTCATTCACCAGAATTGCGGCAGAGTATGGGTTGTGCGGGACGGGAACGAGTCCGGCAGCATTTTGATTGGGAACGCAAAGTCGATCGAATACTTGAAATTTATCAACAAACGATCGACGATTGCCCCAAGCATTAGGTAGGCGACCATTAAAGCATAAAGCAGCAGCTTTCAGGTTGAAAGCTGCTGCTTGGGGGTGCTAAAAAAGTATGTGGCGGCCCAAAGACCCCCTCTACATCCTAGCGATATAAAAACGGGTTAACCCGTTTGTTTGGTTAACCCGCGAGCTGGGAAATTTGCAGATCAATTAGTTTTGCACTACCAGCTTAACGTTGGCATTTTGCAAACCGCGCTGCTTGACTGCTGCCAAGGTCTTGTTAACTGCGTACTTCTGGTTGATGGAGTTGATTAACTCAGTTTGATTGTGCTTTTTGGCGACACCCCAGAGGTCGGCAATCAGGTCAAAGGAACCATCGCTATTGCGAGACCAACCCAGGTCATATTCGCCTTCCAGAATCGCCACGATGTCGGAGCGAACGCGCTGACCGTTATAGCCACGAACATCAGCTTCTGACTTGACTGAAATGCCCAAGTCGCGCAGGGAAGCTTTCAGGATTTCGGCATCGGTGATTTTGGTACGCAGTGTGCTAAAGTGAGACATTGGATTTCCTCCTAATACAACTGAGAGAGAAACAACAACGGTCTGGATTTAACGGTGCCGCTTGGCGGCTCTTGAATCGAACTGCTAGCTGTTGCTAGCCTTTGCTCCTGTTTGGACCAGGAGAAAGCTTTTAGAATTCCATTCGCTGGTATTCAGCGACGGAAGACGCAGCGGGCCGTGCACGCTGTCTAGCCCAATCTCGCAGGGCGGTGACCTGTTCGGTCATTGTTTTAGACAGTGGCATTGTGGATTTAATGGCCGCGATGATGTCTAGCTGCGTAAACTCTCGATCTTGAGCGAAGGCTTCGTACATTGCGGCTACTAGCGCTTGCTCAATCTCTGCACCTGAAAAGCCCTCGGAAACATTGGAAAGTTGCTCTAAATCGAAGCGAGTAATTTCCCGACGGCGCTTTGACAGGTGAATCTTAAATATATCTTGGCGTTCTTCTTTGGTAGGCAGATCAACAAAGAAGAGTTCGTCGAATCGGCCTTTCCTCAAGAATTCTCCCGGCAACCGCTCGATTCGGTTGGCTGTTGCCATTACGAAGACTGGGGAAGTCTTTTCTTGCATCCAAGTGAGGAAGGAACCGAAAATCCGGCTGGAGGTGCCTCCGTCTGAGTCGGCCGAACCAGTGCCTCCTGCAAAGGCTTTGTCTAGTTCGTCGATGAAGAGGAGGGCTGGAGAGATGGATTCTGCGGTTTTGAGGGCATTGCGGAGGTTGGCTTCCGATCGACCCACCATCGAGCCGTCGTAGACTCTACCCATATCTAGCCTCAGCAGGGGCAGTCCCCAGAGGCGGGAGGTGGTCTTAGCAATCAGCGATTTTCCGCATCCGGGTACGCCGAGAATTAACATCCCTTTTGGTTGGGGCAGACCGTATTCTCTCGCCCTTTCTGTAAAGGCGTTGGAACGCTGTCTCAGCCACCGCTTCAGCTCTTCTAAACCGCCGACTGCATCCAGGGTTTCGTCTTCTTCAATGAACTCTAGAATGCCGTTGCGCCGAATTAATTGCTTTTTCTCCGAAAGAACTATGTCTACTTCTTCTTCTGTGAGGCGCCCAGTCGAAACTTGAGCTTTGCGATAAACTTTTTCAGCTTCGTCCTTGGTCAATCCCAAGGCTGCTTTTAAAAGTTTTTCTCGCCCTTCTGTAGTAATGCGTCGCGATTTCGTTTGCTCCAACTGACCAGACAATACTTGGTTTAGTTCCTTCATGTCTGGCAACGCGAAGTCTAATACCACTACTTCCTTTTCTAGCTCGATCGGAATTTGCTGCAAAGGAGACATCAGTATAATTGTCTTTTGCGTTCCTTTGAAGTGGGCGATCGCATCGCGCAACCACCTCGTTACCGGAGGAGAATCTATAAAAGGATGCAAATCTTTGAAAATGTAGATGCTAGCGTTACTGTTGGGTTCTCGCTGCCTGATCACCCATTCAATTGCTGCCTCTGGCGAGACGGTGTTGTGTTGGGTGGTGGTGCGGGGTTGACCATACTCCACAATGCCGTGAGTTACAGTCCAGATAAATACTCGTCGCTGTGGTTTCGCTTGAGCTATTGTCGAAATTGCTTGCTCACACCGCTCTTCCTCGGATGTCACGAGGTAGATCAGAGGATATTGAGCTTGGATTAGAATACTGATCTCTTCTTGCATATTCCTCGACCCACTAGAGACGGTGCTATCTTTGCTGAATCTCAATGCTGCCATTAGCCCTGTTACTGAAATGTTCAGTTTTAGCTTTTTGGGGAAGCAAGGCATTCTTAGCAGGGAACCAATTCTTCCTCTCCCGGTTTGGCCGTGCTGGCACTGACGCCCGACACCTGCTTTACTGGAAGATCCTGTTCAGCCAATACGCTCGGCTGACTTGTTACGGATGCCAGTTCTCCATCTCGCATTACTACTGAACCCGTGCATTCTGGACAGTTGTATACCCGATGGGTTTGTCCGTAGGAGGCTTCTACTTCGTCAACCAGTTCGGGATTTCCTAGGTAGAAGACAATTGCCCTTTCTGCAATTGATGACATCGGTTCAGTTTCGACTGCGGCTCGGATTTTGAGCTGGCGATGCAGTTCTGGTGGAAGATACAATGTAACTTTTTGCTTTTCTTGCATATGACAGTGAATTGACTTACCCGGGTATGTATATCAGATTAGCCGCTTAATTCTTTGCTGTCAAGCCTCTATGCTGCTTTAGCGTCATCTTGTAATATTTCGTTACATTTGAGGTGACTCTGGGGCAGTTAACAACGAAAAAGTTAGGGGTGTAGCTGATGAGGCCGAGGTGCAGCGGCAGGTATGGGTAGCGTCAATCGATTTGAGATTTTAGATTTGAGATTTTAGAGGCGACCCCACGGATAAATGCGGGGGCTCTTCTGATTTTTGATTTTCGATTTTGGATTGATTCCACGGATAAATCACGTGGCGGGTACCACCTTTGAAATTCCTGGTCAAGGACGATCGACCAACTATAAATATCAACAATAGATATAGCCTTTCTCAGTAACATGAGGTGCTCTGGCGGGCATAGGGCATAGGGCATAGGGCATAGGCATAGGACAAAGCCCCCATACCTCACAACGCTTGAGAACCGCTATATATAGGAGTAGGGCCAACAAATTCTTTGAGTCGCCATCTGTGGTAAGGTGCACCAGCAGCACCCAGCCCGCTCATGAGTGCGCCGTAAGCGCCGGTGGACTCAGTACACAAGGAAGTTACTAAGGAATGAGAATTAAATAACTTCCACAAGATTGTGGGATGGGCGTCCCGCCCGTCCTTTTTGGACGGGCGG
>NZ_JAUBTK010000165.1:0-5759 GCF_036702455.1 Microcoleus sp. D2_18a_D3 | reverse complement strand
GCACAAAGTAAAACCCCCGACCAGTTTCCTGATCGGGGGTTTTGGTATAGGTGCTTGACGATGACCTACTCTCACATGGGGAAACCCCACACTACCATCGGCGATGCATCGTTTCACTACTGAGTTCGGGATGGGATCAGGTGGTTCCAATGCTCTATGGTCGTCAAGCGATTCAGCTGGAGTACCGTCGTTAGACGCTGCTCCGAATTGGGTATGTGATAAAGGGTTTTGCAGTGCTTACAAATTTTCGGCTGTTGCGGTCTTCTTGTTGCTAGACACACAAACATCAAATTGTTTGGGTGTTATATGGTCAAGCCTCACGGGCAATTAGTATTGGTTAGCTCAACGCCTCACAGCGCTTACACACCCAACCTATCAACGTCGTAGTCTTCGACGGCCCTTTAGGGAACTCAAGGTTCCAGTGAGATCTCATCTCGAGGCAAGTTTCCCGCTTAGATGCTTTCAGCGGTTATCTTTTCCGAACATAGCTACCCGGCAATGCCACTGGCGTGACAACCGGAACACCAGAGGTTCGTCCACTCCGGTCCTCTCGTACTAGGAGCAGCCCCTCTCAAATCTCAAACGTCCACGGCAGATAGGGACCGAACTGTCTCACGACGTTCTAAACCCAGCTCGCGTACCACTTTAAATGGCGAACAGCCATACCCTTGGGACCGGCTTCAGCCCCAGGATGTGATGAGCCGACATCGAGGTGCCAAACACCGCCGTCGATATGAACTCTTGGGCGGTATCAGCCTGTTATCCCCGGAGTACCTTTTATCCGTTGAGCGATGGCCCTTCCATACAGAACCACCGGATCACTAAGACCTACTTTCGTACCTGCTCGACGTGTCTGTCTCGCAGTCAAGCGCGCTTTTGCCTTTATACTCTACGACCGATTTCCGACCGGTCTGAGCGCACCTTCGTACTCCTCCGTTACTCTTTAGGAGGAGACCGCCCCAGTCAAACTACCCACCATACACTGTCCTCGATCCGGATAACGGACCAGAGTTAGAACCTCAAGGTTACCAGGGTGGTATTTCAAGGTTGGCTCCACGCGAACTGGCGTCCACGCTTCAAAGCCTCCCACCTATCCTACACAAGTAAACTCAAAGTCCAGTGCAAAGCTATAGTAAAGGTTCACGGGGTCTTTCCGTCTAGCCGCGGATACACTGCATCTTCACAGCGATTTCAATTTCACTGAGTCTCGGGTGGAGACAGCGCCGCCATCGTTACGCCATTCGTGCAGGTCGGAACTTACCCGACAAGGAATTTCGCTACCTTAGGACCGTTATAGTTACGGCCGCCGTTTACCGGGGCTTCGATCAAGAGCTTCGCGTTAGCTAACCCCATCAATTAACCTTCCGGCACCGGGCAGGCGTCACACCCTATACGTCCACTTTCGTGTTTGCAGAGTGCTGTGTTTTTAATAAACAGTCGCAGCGGCCTGGTATCTTCGACCGGCATGGGCTTACGCAGTAAATGCTTCACCCTCACCGGCGCACCTTCTCCCGAAGTTACGGTGCCATTTTGCCTAGTTCCTTCACCCGAGTTCTCTCAAGCGCCTTGGTATTCTCTACCTAACCACCTGTGTCGGTTTGGGGTACGGTTCCTAATTACCTGAAGCTTAGAAGCTTTTCCTGGAAGCATGGCATCAACCACTTCGTCATCTAAAAGATAACTCGTCATCAGTTCTCGGCCTTGATCTCCCGGATTTACCTAAGAAATCAGCCTACCACCTTAAACACGGACAACCAACGCCGTGCTGGCCTAGCCTTCTCCGTCCCTCCATCGCAGTAATTAGAAGTACGGGAATATTAACCCGTTTCCCATCGACTACGCATTTCTGCCTCGCCTTAGGGGCCGACTCACCCTGCGTCGATTAACGTTGCGCAGGAAACCTTGGTCTTTCGGCGTGGGAGTTTTTCACTCCCATTGTCGTTACTCATGTCAGCATTCGCACTTCTGATACCTCCAGCAAGCTTCTCAACTCACCTTCACAGGCTTACAGAACGCTCCTCTACCGCTCATCCTAAGATGAACCCGTAGCTTCGGTGTATGGTTTGAGCCCCGTTACATCTTCCGCGCAGGCCGACTCGACTAGTGAGCTATTACGCTTTCTTTAAAGGGTGGCTGCTTCTAAGCCAACCTCCTAGCTGTCTAAGCCTTCCCACATCGTTTCCCACTTAACCATAACTTTGGGACCTTAGCTGACGGTCTGGGTTGTTTCCCTTTTCACGACGGACGTTAGCACCCGCCGTGTGTCTCCCGTGCTGACACTTGTTGGTATTCGGAGTTTGCATCGGTTTGGTAAGTCGGGATGACCCCCTAGCCGAAACAGTGCTCTACCCCCAACAGTGATACACGAGGCGCTACCTAAATAGCTTTCGAGGAGAACCAGCTATCTCCGAGCTTGATTAGCCTTTCACTCCGATCCACAGGTCATCCGCTAACTTTTCAACGGTAGTCGGTTCGGTCCTCCAGTTAGTGTTACCCAACCTTCAACCTGCCCATGGATAGATCGCCCGGTTTCGGGTCTATACCCAGCGACTGTCGCCCTATTAAGACTCGCTTTCGCTACGCCTCCCCTATTCGGTTAAGCTCGCCACTGAATATAAGTCGCTGACCCATTATACAAAAGGTACGCAGTCACCCAACAAAGTGGGCTCCCACTGCTTGTACGCATACGGTTTCAGGATCTATTTCACTCCCCTCTCCGGGGTTCTTTTCGCCTTTCCCTCACGGTACTAGTTCACTATCGGTCAGTCAGTAGTATTTAGCCTTGGAGGATGGTCCCCCCATATTCAGACAAAGTTTCTCGTGCTCCGTCCTACTCGATTTCATTGATAAGAGAATTTCGTGTACGGGGCTATCACCCACTACGGCGGCACTTTCCAGAGCCTTCCACTATTCTCAAATCAACTTAAGGGCTAGTCCCCGTTCGCTCGCCACTACTAAGGGAATCTCGGTTGATTTCTATTCCTCAGGGTACTTAGATGTTTCAGTTCCCCTGGTTCGCCTTACACACCTATGTATTCAGTGTGTAATAACCAGCTTATGCTGGCTGGGTTCCCCCATTCAGAGATCTCCGGATCAAAGTCTGTTTGCCGACTCCCCGGAGCTTATCGCAGGCTACAACGTCTTTCATCGCCTCTGACTGCCAAGGCATCCACCGTATGCGCTTCTTCACTTGACCATATAACCCCAAGCAATCTGGTTATTGTCTAATAACGTGAAGACGACATTCGCCGAAAATTTGCAATTGAGAACTACAAATTTTACCTTGACCAAATTAATCACCAGTGAAAGTAATTAATCAGTCACTTCTATCACATACCCAAATTTTTAAAGAACGATTTTCTTACTGGTCAAAGACCAGAAATCAACATTCATCTACTTTCTGTAGGAACGCTCATTTCTGAACTCTTAACGATGCTGTATATGGTGGAGCCAAGCGGGATCGAACCGCTGACCTCCTGCGTGCAAGGCAGGCGCTCTCCCAGCTGAGCTATGGCCCCATATTCTTACAAGGCCAAACCCCACAACAATTGGTGGGTCTGGGCAGATTCGAACTGCCGACCTCACCCTTATCAGGGGTGCGCTCTAACCAACTGAGCTACAGACCCAATCGTCTTTCGCAATGAATCAAGCAATTCGTGTGGGAACTTATGAAGAAGCTGAAGTCTTCGATTAAGGAGGTGATCCAGCCGCAGGTTCCCCTACGGCTACCTTGTTACGACTTCACCCCAGTCATGAATCACACCGTGGTAACCGTCCCCCTTGCGGTTAGACTAGCTACTTCTGGTGCAACCCACTCCCATGGTGTGACGGGCGGTGTGTACAAGGCCCGGGAACGTATTCACCGTGACATTCTGATTCACGATTACTAGCGATTCCGACTTCACGCAGTCGAGTTGCAGACTGCGATCCGGACTACGATCGGTTTTATGGGATTAGCTCCACCTCGCGGCTTGGCAACCCTTTGTACCGACCATTGTAGCACGTGTGTAGCCCTGGCCGTAAGGGCCATGATGACTTGACGTCATCCCCACCTTCCTCCGGTTTGTCACCGGCAGTCTCCTTAGAGTTCCCACCATTACGTGCTGGTAACTAAGGACAAGGGTTGCGCTCGTTACGGGACTTAACCCAACATCTCACGACACGAGCTGACGACAGCCATGCAGCACCTGTGTCTGAGTTCCCGAAGGCACCAATCTATCTCTAGAAAGTTCTCAGCATGTCAAGGCCAGGTAAGGTTCTTCGCGTTGCTTCGAATTAAACCACATGCTCCACCGCTTGTGCGGGCCCCCGTCAATTCATTTGAGTTTTAACCTTGCGGCCGTACTCCCCAGGCGGTCAACTTAATGCGTTAGCTGCGCCACTAAGAGTTCAAGACTCCCAACGGCTAGTTGACATCGTTTACGGCGTGGACTACCAGGGTATCTAATCCTGTTTGCTCCCCACGCTTTCGCACCTCAGTGTCAGTATCAGTCCAGGTGGTCGCCTTCGCCACTGGTGTTCCTTCCTATATCTACGCATTTCACCGCTACACAGGAAATTCCACCACCCTCTACCGTACTCTAGCTCAGCAGTTTTGGATGCAGTTCCCAGGTTGAGCCCGGGGATTTCACATCCAACTTACTGAACCACCTACGCGCGCTTTACGCCCAGTAATTCCGATTAACGCTTGCACCCTTCGTATTACCGCGGCTGCTGGCACGAAGTTAGCCGGTGCTTATTCTGTCGGTAACGTCAAAGTAGCAACGTATTAAGTTACTACCCTTCCTCCCAACTTAAAGTGCTTTACAATCCGAAGACCTTCTTCACACACGCGGCATGGCTGGATCAGGCTTTCGCCCATTGTCCAATATTCCCCACTGCTGCCTCCCGTAGGAGTCTGGACCGTGTCTCAGTTCCAGTGTGACTGATCATCCTCTCAGACCAGTTACGGATCGTCGCCTTGGTGAGCCTTTACCTCACCAACTAGCTAATCCGACCTAGGCTCATCTAATGGCGCGAGGCCCGAAGGTCCCCCGCTTTCTCCCGTAGGACGTATGCGGTATTAGCGTCCGTTTCCGAACGTTATCCCCCACCACTAGGCAGATTCCTAGGCATTACTCACCCGTCCGCCGCTCTCAAGAGAAGCAAGCTCCTCTCTACCGCTCGACTTGCATGTGTTAGGCCTGCCGCCAGCGTTCAATCTGAGCCATGATCAAACTCTTCAGTTCAATACTGCTTGGGTTTTGAGAAAACCCTAAACTTAGCTCAGCAATCGTTGGTTACATCTTTGATTTCTCGCGGAGTAACTTGTGATGCTGATAATCTTGCGACTAGCAGTCTTACCTCACAAGCACCCACACGAATTGCTTGATTCAGTTGTTAAAGAGCGGGTGGCTGATCCTTTCGTCTCAACCGAGGCGCGCATTCTACAGCAGCCTCATCTTCCGTCAAGCGATTTCGAAAATTTCTTTTCAATCTCAACCACTTGCGCCTTCATTCAGCCTTAAGCTTCTCGTCAGCGGGAGGCGAATTCTACAGCGTTTCAAACCGCTGTCAACCGCCTCTTTTACCGCTTTCGATCATCTCGACCGAACCACCAACAGAACCAAACCACCACCCTGTCAGCCCGGCGCATTCTACGCAGCTTTCGCTGCTTTGCAACCCCTTATCTAAATCTAACTTCTTGTTTTATAAGAAGTTTAAGGAGCCGCATACGCCTGAAGAGCTGCGCATTATAGGGACTGCCGAACGAAGGTCAA
>NZ_JAUBTK010000164.1:0-6068 GCF_036702455.1 Microcoleus sp. D2_18a_D3 | reverse complement strand
ATAGATAGTCTAGATGGAAGCTCATAATGGTAAATGTATTAGTATGTACATTTTACACCATAAACTCAGGAGAGCCGAGCTTGCTTTTCTTCGTTAGTAAGTAGACGAATTTCTAAATATCCCTCTAGGAAAGCTTGCCTGGCTTCCAAAGGCAATTTTAAGTATCGTGAATCAGCGTAAAAAGAGGCAATATCGTAAGTGCGCCAGCCAAGCCCAAAGAAATCAAAATCTATGGGAGTTATCTTGCCATCAGTAGAAATGAGTACATTTGAACAATCAACATCGCCATGACAAATCCCATACACAGGTGATGTTGCAGAAAGCGATAATATTGTTCTTTTAATTCTTTCAGAGACTAGGAAAAGATACTCTATATCATCTACACGATAGTATAAAACTTCTCGAATCATTCTCAGAGGTATTTCAAGCAGAAATTCTAAGTTGAGTGTAGGTCTTGTGAACGAATAAGAGCCAGATAATGTATCTGCAAACTTATGGATGTTTGATATAGCTCGTCCATATTTATAGTAATTTTCAGGTACAGGTACGCAGTTTAAAGTTTTACCTTCAATATAATTAAGCATTAGTGCGTAACGAGTCCCTTCTGGTGCAGGTAAAGTAAGAACCCTTGTTCCATCAACTTTTGGAACAACTATGGGAACGAATATACCTGCGTTATGCAAGTGTAATAGAAAATCACTTTCTGATAATATCTCTTCCAGAGTGCGTTTTCCTGAGCGGTAAACGCGAAAAATAAACAGCCCTTCACTGGAAGTAATTTTATAAGTATCTAAAAGCATACCTTTGATAAGTTGACAGCTTAAAACATTTAGAGCGTATGCTTCTGAAATTGTTTCAGCTAGAGCATTTACAGAAAAAAAAGATCGTAAAACTGGTAAGCTTTTAACTTGAAAAAAATTCGACATTGCTCAAAATTTAAATAAATTACTGTTGTCGAAAACTCGCTCTCGTTAGACATTCTCAGCATTTTTTTGGGCATCCTCTAAATAGGATGTCCAAGTGCGAGACACAGAACCGGAGTTTCTAACTCCATTTTCCAATTAATATCGAGAATCTTTGAAATAGCGGAATCAACAAAGCCACCTAGCCAAACTACACTAATGTTAGCCTCTACTGCAACAATATTTAAGGACATGGCTGCTGCGCCAGCTTCTAGGTAAGCATATCGACTTCCACGAATGCCATACTTAATCCAACTTCTATGAAAAACAGAAGTTAAGATTAGTAAAGCTGATGGACGCTCGATGCTTTGCATTGAAAGCGCCTCCGAAAGCTCGTTCCAAGGATTACCTATTTTTAGTGTTTCTAGTTGACGATCAAATGATTCATAATGATAAACTCCCGCTTCCAGTGAAGCTACATTGATGGCGGCAAGATACCACTCAATTGGCCACCTTAGACCAGCAGAAGGATAAACTCGGCTTGGAGGTTCTTCATTTCGAGTGCTGGCAACAGTTGCTAGCATCGTACTCACCGTTTCTAACGCAATAGGTTCCGGTGAAAATTGTCGCTTCGATGACCGATTTTCAAATACCTTGCTTAATTCGTTATCTTGATATGGAGAACGTAGTCCACTCAAATCAACTCTTGGTAAACGGCGATATTGCTTCCTATTTATAGATGTCCAGGAATTGGGAATATAACTTGCTTGGGGAGAAGAATCCTTGTGAATCCAAGTAGCTTCTTCAAATGCCTGAGCTAGTTGAATCCCCTGCCCCAATGGATCATTGTCTTTACTTGGTCTATCTGTAATATTCATATTGATTGCTCACAAAAAAGGATGAGGATATCTAAATTTCTGTCCTGCTGGAATAAGAGCTTCGACATTCAAACGCTGAGAAGCATTATCAATTCTTGGCAAGGCGAAGTCTTCCATTGACTCCGTTAAGTTTAGCGGTTGGTACTCTGGAATGATTACCTTTGTAATATGCCAACCCAATTGACGCAGACATTCAGGTGAGTTCGCTGTTAAGTCAACGAAATATGGAGTACCCCCATCTTGTATAACTGACTCAACTAACTCACCAAGAGAAAGTTCAGAGGGCATTTCAGATAAAGAAATAGAACAGGTGAATTGTTGAGTCCAATTTTTAAGAACCTCTGAAGCTTCATCTGTTAACCAATGTCTCGATCTATCGAGCAATGTATCAAGCGGCTTATTCTTTGAAAATGCTCCCGACTTGTCGAGTGTATATCGCAACCAAGAACGCATTTGGTAAGCTTCCTCAAGTGCTCCGACACAGGCGGTTAAGCTTGATTGAGAACATTTTGCACCCAGAGAACACCGAGGCCCAATACCTGTATCATCCCAAATAACTGCCATGCAAACAGATAAGGGAAGAGAACAAGGAAGTTGATATAGCTCACAGTGAAGATTATATCTTTCACCAGCCTCAATTAGTTGATTTAGAAGATTGCAGAAGTAAGTATCACCGGGAGTTAAATTTATACGATTTAATCTTAATTGTCTAAGCCAAGCAATCTGAAAAGCGTCTCTCTCTACAACTTCACAAAGACCACCATATAAAGCTCCCTCAAGTGTAGAGTGTGCTGCCGCACCTGTTGATACAGGCGATCTCCAAACAGCTTCATTATCTCTAAAAATGTGCGGCACAAAGACTAGCTGTGCAGGAAGAAGTGCAGGGATTTGTAAGTTTAAATTAAATCCTTGAATCCATGAAATTTTCTCGTTACGACGCGATTTATGTGGATATTCATCACCAATCACAAGTTGGAAAGGATCTAGCGCACACAAATTTTGCTGCACCAATTCCTGCCATGATTGTAAATCTCCCAAGTTCAGATTGACATTCTTCGAGATTGTATAACGCTCAACAGTTTCCCCCGCAAGTTTTGCGAGAGCTCTATCAAACTCCAGTGACGAACCTCCAGCGGCCTCCTGTGAGTTTTCATCTTTGATGTCTTTACTGGGTTTGACTTGAGCAGGAACAACCACAGCAGAGAGATGCCAAAGTTTCGGCTCGTCATGGTAAGGTGGAAAGTTAAACCAACGTGATGAAATTTCTTTTGATGGATGCAGAGTTGCCTTAAAGTCGATTATAGGAGCCTGATGAGGAAGCCAGTTTAAGTCTATATTCATGTTTCCGTACAGATATAAAGCATCTTGTGTCTATAAGAACTGCCAAGATGCTTAGCTAATTATTCCTTCAGGTTTAGAAACTTACTTAGAAGAAGTATCGCCCACACTGCGACGGGGTAAAGGAGATAGGCTGAATGAACTCTGATTCCCAGATGAACACTGATTTGATGAACTCAGCGAAGGAGATAGAGACTGCTTATCAAACAAATCGTAGTTCCACCAAAAACCATCACCAACAGTAGAAATCGGCACTTGGTTGTTATGGGTACTGGACATAGTTAACCTCCATTTATACTAGAGAGCGGAATCTTACTTGTCGTCAGACATCAGTAGATTTAGTCAATAACCAGATATCCCTTGATGCTTCTTCCATCATCCCTTACAAATCAAAGCTTTGTCTAGCCTAAAAATGTTCAAATTTGTCTCGATTTCGTCTTTCAATGATCCCATTTCATCAACTTTTGTTCAAAAATGTGGAAAAATGTCATAAACGTAAGCTATAATACAAAAAAACTCATTTCTTCCTACCCCAATGAGCCTAAAAGAAGCCTTAAAGCTGGCCGATAAGATAGTCTTCGAGAAAACTGGTGAACATCTAGACGACTTACAAGAAGCCGTACTCCAAGGCACTGTACAACGTCAGACATACAAGCAAATAGCCAAACAATTCGATTGTTCAGAAAGTAGTGTGAGGAAAGTAGGTTCTGAACTATGGCAGATACTTTCAGAATACTTAGGGGAAGATGTCAATAAAACAAATTTTCGATCGGCAATGGAGAGATTGCAAAACTCTAATGTTTTAAACTTTGCACATAACGTGAGCGGTAGTTTCAATATCTGTGGAGAAGGTAGACACCCGCCAGATATATCAAACTCACATAATGACGAAACAGCTAACTCAAAACCAACTCAAACTCTACATCAAGATTTAAGCGAAATGCCGGAATTGGGCGATTTCTACTCGCGCACTCCTCAACTCCAAACCCTCACAACCTGGATTCTACAACAAAACTGCCGCCTCATCACCCTCACTGGTATCAGCGGCATCGGCAAAACATCCCTAGCAGTAAAACTCGTACAACAAATCAAAGACGAGTTTGAGTACGCAGTTTGGTACACACTAGACGAATTCCCCACCATCGATAAATTTCAATCTAACCTAACACAGCTTTTTTCCCAGTCAGAAAACCCAGATTCATCCCCAACCAACCAGAAACGCTTACCACTAATTAAGTATTTGCAAAATCATCGCTGTTTAATAGTCTTGGATGACATTCACAACCTTTTCTGTAGCGGTGAATTAGCCGGAAAGTATAAACCAGACTACGAAGAATATCGCTCTTTATTCAAACAGATAGAAAAATTATCCCATCAAAGTTGCTTTCTGCTAGTCGGTTGGGAACCACCGAAAGAAGTTCCTCAACTCACAAGCGAAAATACTCCCATTCGTACCTTACAACTCACTGGCTTAGACACCGCAGCCGCACGGGAAATCCTCAGAGATAAAAGATTAACAGAAATCGACAACTGCGAAACACTCATTCACCGCTACCAAGCCAACCCCTTCTGGTTAAAAAGCGTGGCGACTCTGATTCAAGAGTTGGGAATCGGCGCGACTGAGTTATTAATAGATGATACCATATTGTTACCCGAAGATTTAAAAGATGTTTTACAGCAGCAGTACGATCGCACTTCCGAACTAGAAAAACAAGTCATGTCATTGTTGGCCACAGAAAACCAGCCAGTCAACTTCGGCAAATTGCTACAAAACGGACAAATATCATCATCAGATTTGCTAAACGCCTTGCAATCTCTATCGCGGCGCTGCTTGATTGAAAAAGAAGCAAGTCTTTACACTTTGTCACCTGTACTGAAGCAATATATCAAAGGATTGTAACGGAGATGTTGCACCCTTGTTAATAAACCTTTTATTTCTTAGTCTGCGGAGGCAGACTTTGTTTGACAAGAAGCGGTTTCAACCGCCCAATCATAAAGAGTGGTGACTGTGCTATCATAGAATACAAAACTTATTGAGTCGAGTTATATGACCACAATAACTACAGTCACAACAGCCTCCCAACTCGCTGATTATTACATCTGGTTTGCGAATGATGTAGGTTCCTATCTCAGCAACCACAAGCTACAAAAACTATTGTACTACGCCCAAGCATGGTATTTAGCTTTTGAAGATAAACCGCTTTTTGATGAAGATTTTGAAGCTTGGGTGCACGGCCCGACTATCCCGGCTTTATTTTACGAATACAAAGAACAATTTGACTGGAAGCCAATTCTCAAAGAAGTCGAAAAACCGGAGTTTCCAAAAGAAGTACAAGAGTTTTTAGACGAGTTATCCGATGATTACTTCTTTCGGGATGCCTATGAGTTAGAATTGATGGTGCGACGCGAAGATCCTTGGATTAATGCTAGAGGTGAGTTGCCAAGAGATGAACCTTCTCATGCTATTATTACGAAGGAATCAATGAGAAAATTTTACAAAACCCGTGTCATCGAAGAAGCATAAAAAAAGACAAGATACAGACATTCGCAGTCAACCATCTTCAGCAAGGAGAGAGGTTGTTAATATCCAAATACCCGAAGGAATTAGTTTTTCCTTCAGGTATTACCAGGATGATAAAGATAAGTTTTCAATTAGCGGTAGAGATGCTAAGTATCTAGCATCTCTATTGAGAAGGCTGCGCGATTTGTCACAATTGAACGCTCAAGAAGTTATCAATAATCAGAGTAAAAGTCTGCGCTGTCATAGCATAGTTTGGAAAAATACTACTGAGCCTAATGGCTTTGGGATTCCCAATGAAGCTGCGCTAGTCAATGTTCCCTACCAGTTTCAAATATCTGCTAATGAATACGGCATTGGAGTTTAGACTAAGCAAAAATTCACTCAGAAGAAGTTGAGTGTAAATTTTGTGAGTTTAGACAGAGGTAGAGA
>NZ_JAUBTK010000163.1:0-6275 GCF_036702455.1 Microcoleus sp. D2_18a_D3 | reverse complement strand
CTGATACCCGTTAGTAGACGTTCCCTCTTTATCAATGCACTATTTGGTTATTTTGTCAATGCGTAAGTCCTATAAAATTTAAAATCTAAAATTCCCAGACTGACATTCAAACAGCAATTGAGCCAGCAGAAAGCGACGCTTTGCTGCAAACGGTGGCGATTGGTGTAGGTCACTATGGTTTTCTACTATTGGCATCATATCGGGGCGTTTATTCTCGGCGCGATCGCCCTAATTGACACTCAAACATTGAAAAGCGAGATCCCTTGATTTTTCTAAAAGAATTCAAGGGATCTCGCTCTAATCAAAATATTTATCTCATATCAGAGATTTTGTTTGCAAGCTGTTTTTTTTGCCTAAACAGCTTGTTTAACGGAGAGGGAGGGATTCGAACCCTCGTTAAGTTGCCCTAAACACACTTTCCAGGCGTGCGCCTTCAACCGCTCGGCCACCTCTCCAGGGCTAAATTCATTCATTTAGCCACAGCTAAACTATCTTAGCAGAACAAATCTGATTTGGGAAGGGGTAACGGCATAAATTTGCTGTTTAATATGGGTAGGGTGTGAAACAGGCAGGCTTGGGTTCTCCTCTCTGGGTCGCAAACCCATTCATTTCAAGGATCTTGCCCCGCCAACCCCAATCTAAAATCTAAAATCTAAAATCTAAAATTCCATGACTAACTCTTACACAATTAAAATTCATAACAGACAGACAGGCGATCGCCACACCGTGCGAGTACCCGAAGACCGCTACATCCTCCAAAGCGCGGAAAACCAAGGAGTAGAATTGCCCTTTTCCTGTCGCAACGGCGCTTGTACCGCCTGTGCGGTGCGCGTCCATTCGGGGGAACTGCACCAGCCAGAAGCAATGGGGCTTTCTGTGGAACTGCAAAAAGAAGGTTATGCCCTGCTGTGCGTCAGCTATCCCCGTTCCAACATTGAGGTAGAGACACAAGACGAAGACGAAGTGTACGAACTGCAATTCGGCCGTTACTTCGGCAAAGGTAAAGTTAAAGCCGGTTTGCCGTTGGATGAAGAGTGAGGCAACTTGATAAATTATCAACTACCAATTATCCATGCTTTATCGGTTATGTGCGATCGCCCTTTGTCTGTTGTTAGCTAGCTGCCAAAAACCAGAAATGCCCCAAGGTACGATCGCCAAAGTAGAAAGGGCCATCAGCGGCCAAACAATCGAAGTTATCAGTACAGCCGACAAAATAGCCTTATTAGAACAAATCAGGCTGATTGGTATTGATGCACCGGATTTAAAACAGCAGCCTTGGGGAGAAGCAGCCAAACAAAGACTAGAACAGCTAACTAGGGGAAAACAGGTATTGTTAGAATCCGACATCGAACAGAAAGACCAGTTCGATCGCAAACTAGCCTACTTGTGGCAAGATAAAAATTTGCTCAACGAACAGCTAGTCAAAGAAGGTTATGCCCTGGCCTCAGTGCGATCGCCCAACACCAAATACCAGCAGCGACTCGTGAACGCTCAAGAATGGGCGAGACTCATGGGTAAAGGCCTGTGGAATCCAGAACGAGCTTTGCGCCAAACTCCCGCAGAATTTCGCCAGCAAAATCGGAAATAGTCAGTAGTCATTAGTCATTAGTCCTTAGTCATTAGTCATTAGTCATTAGTCCTTAGTCAATGAATAAAAACTCCTCAGTTATAACTAACAACTAATGAGCAATGATTTCATTCTTCCCTCTTCCCTCTTCCTTCTTCCTTCTTCCTTCTTCCTTCTTCCTTCTTCCTTCTTCCTTCTTCCTTCCGTTATAACAACTAACAAATGACTGACAATCAACTGCAAAACTTCTTAGAAATAGCCACTGAAGCAGCCCTAGCCGCCGGTTCCGTCCTGAAATCTTTCTGCGGAAAATTAGAAAAAATTCAAGAAAAAGGCCGATCGGGCGATTTAGTCACAGAAGCCGACAAAGCCTCAGAAGCGGTTATCTTAGAAATTCTGAGTCGCCACGTACCTGACCACGCCATCCTCGCCGAAGAATCCGGCAAATTAGGAGATGCCAGCAGCAAATACCTGTGGGCGATCGACCCTTTGGACGGCACAACAAATTATGCTCACCAATATCCTTTTTGGGCCGTGTCGATCGGACTTTTAATCGACGGCATACCACAAATTGGAGTAATTTACGACCCTTTTCATAATGAATTGTTTCGGGCAGGCAAAGGATTGGGAGCAACCTGCAACCGTTCGCCGATCGAAGTTTCCCAAATCTCAGAATTGAGAACCAGCTTGCTAGTCACTGGCTTTGCATACGATCGGCGCGAAACAGCAGACAATAACTATGCCGAATTCTGTCACCTCACCCACCTCACCCAAGGCGTGCGGCGCAGCGGTTCCGCATCCCTAGACCTCGCACACCTGGCGATGGGGCGATCGGACGGATACTGGGAACGGGGACTGGCCCCTTGGGACGTAGCAGCAGGTGTAGTAATCGTCTCCGAAGCCGGAGGTCAAATTACAGCTTATGACGGTAGTGCCTTTGAGATGAACTCGGGTCGGATTTTGGCCACAAACGGCAAAATACACGCCGAACTCAGCAGCGCACTGCTAGCAGTTCCTCCCTTATCTTCTTGGAAGTAGCGCCTCCCAGCAATAGATCGGGGGTAGTACGGGGGTCACAACCCCTTGACTCAAGCTACATTAAAGAATAGTGAAAAGCCAGGAAAGGAAGAGTAAAAGTTATGTCTTTTGAAATGACAAAAGGGCTGTTCAAGTACGACTTTACAGATCAGCACGCAATTTTGGGAATTCCCTTAGACGCCGAGTTTAACGACATCCGCAAGCGCTACATGAAAATCGCCCGCCGGTTGCATTCGGATACTTGCTCTTTTGAAAGCCAAGCCGATAAAGATTGGGCTAACCAATTTTTGTCAAAAGTAGTCAATCCGGCTTACAACAAATTTTCCAAGGAAAGCGATCGCAAAGAATACAGCCTGCTATTAGCAGCCATCGCCAAGCGCGTCGCGAAAGAACAGGCGAAAATGCAAATTGAAAGCGAAGCAGCCAAACAGTTAGTTACCGCTAAAGATTGGGAAGAAGCTTACAAAACAGCAGTTAGCAAACTCGCTCTCAAGCAGTACGAATCAGTTAAGGAAACGCAAGAGGCGATTAATCAAATTAGCGAACTTAACATGGTTTATTTGCTGCGAAAAGAGCGCCAAGGCATTGCAACCCCGCCACCACCCCCAACCCCAACCCCAACCCCAACTCCAACCCCAACCCCAACCCCAACCCCAACCCCAACCCCAACCCCAACAGACTCGCAGACCGAAGCCTATTGCCGCCGAGCTCAAGGATTCATGGACAGCAAAAGTTACGCCAAAGCAATTTTAGAGTTGAAAGAAGCGGTGAAACGCGATCCGAAACACAGCCATGCCCACGCTTTGTTAGCAATGTGTTACCTTGAACAAAATCAAGCCACAATGGCAAAAATTGAGATGAACAAAGCTTTGGCATCAAATCCTGAAGAACCGACGGCTTTGGAAGTTAAGAAAAAGCTGGAACAAGCTGCCGCAAAGGCAAAAAAAGGTGACGAGAAACCAGGATTTTTTGCAAGTTTGTTTGGCGGGAAGAAGAAGTGAGAAGTTGTGATGTGTGAGTCTTGAATTTTGAGAAAATGGTGAACTGCACAGCAGTGGAGTGAGATCGATCAAAACAATCAAGACTTGGTGAGATCAAATCCGGTGACATCGAAATTATACCGTCAGTGCGATCGTCCCGCGAGATCGGGTGATCTAGAAAGAGCGGGACGATCGCACTGACGGGGAAAATGATTCCCATGCAAACCAAAACGCTATCACGCCTTCATTTGTTAAAGTCGAAGATTAAGCTTGCCTGCTTCGACTTTAACACCGTCCCCTAAAGCTAAGCTTATAGGCCCCACCTAAAATCTAAAATCTAAAATCTAAAATCTAAAATCTAAAATTGATATGACACCTTAATTTGTTAAAGTCAAATGTTAAGCTTGCCTCGTTAGACTTTAACACCGTCCATAAAGCTAAGCTTCTAAGCCCAATCTAAAATCTTCTAAAGTCTAAAATCTAAAATTGATATGGTTCACCAACCCCCATCCGGTGCAAGAGATTTATTGCCCCTTGACGTTGCTCAAAAAATTTCGATCGAACGGCGCTTACAGCAGGTTTTTCACCGCTGGGGCTACCACCGGATTATTACCTCTACTCTAGAAAGGCTGGAGACATTGATGGCTGGGGGCGCGATCGACCGATCGACCTTAATTCAACTGCAAGACGCCGAGGATGGAGAACTTGGTTTGCGGCCGGAATTGACAGCATCCATCGCCCGGGCGGCTGCAATGCGGATGGCGGGGACTCGCTGGCAGCCTCAGCGCCTCTACTACAACGCCAACGTGTTCCGCAAAGGCCCAGATACTGGCTCAGGCGGGCAACAGGAGTTCTATCAAGCTGGCGTAGAGCTCCTCGGCGCGGGGGGGACGGTTGCGGATGCAGAAGTGCTGCTGCTGCTGTCTGAGTGCTTGCAGAGCTTGGAAATTGATGAGTGGCATTTGGTTTTGGGAGAAGCGGGCTTGACTGCAAGATTGCTAGAACCGTTTCCGCCAAACGTGCGCCAGAAAGTTCGGGGGGCGATCGCCAATCTCGATCGAATTGCCTTGGAAACTTTGCCGCTGTCAACCGAATTGCGAGAAAGAGCTCTGCTGTTATTTGACTTGCGCGGCCGCCCAGAAGAGGTGTTGCCAATTGTTGCCAAGCTGGATTTAGATTTGCCGCAGCAAGCCGCGTTAAATAATCTCAAATCTGCGATCGAATTGCTGCACCAATGCCAGTCAAAAATTCCCAATCTAAAATCCCACATTCACCTCGATTTGAGTTTAATTCAAACCTTTGACTACTACACTGGAATTGTGTTTGAAGTTGTCAGCAGCAGCAAGACAGGACAGCGAGTTTTAGGACAAGGGGGACGCTACGACCAACTGTTGGGACTGTTCGATCCGCAAGGGCAAAATTCCCCTGGCATCGGGTTTTGTCTGAATATTGAAGATTTGCACCAAGTGTTGCTGACAGAGGGGCAATTGCCCAGCCAGACGCCAGCTAGCGACTGGTTGGTTGTGCCTCAAACTCCTGAAGCTAGTGCAGCCGCGTTTGCTTACGCTCGCAAACTCCGAGACTCTACTCACCTAGTTCGGGTGGAAATAGATTTGGAGAGTCGGGAGACAGCAGAGTCGGCGCGGGAATACGCGCGCGATCGACGAATTGCTCAAATTGCTTGGGTAAATGCCGAAGGATTGCCCACAATTGAAACGGTAAATTAGGCTAATTGGTAATTGGTAATTAGTAGTTGGTAATTGGTTAAAAATCACCCGATATGATATTATGTATCCTGCTGATTGATAGAAGGTTTTGCCAATTGCTAATTGCTAATTCCCTATCTACCTAAAATGTTTTGAGAGAACACTATGGCACACACTATTGTTACGAATATTTGCGAGGGAATTGCGGATTGCGTTGGCGCTTGTCCGGTTGCTTGTATTCATCCCGGCCCCGGCAAAAATGTCAAGGGTACTGATTGGTTTTGGATTGATTTTGATACCTGCATTGACTGTGGCATCTGCTTGCAGGTGTGTCCGGTCGAAGGTGCGATCGTTCCAGATGAGCGGCCTGAGTTGCAGCAAACTCCCTCTTAATTGCAACTTGATTGCAATTGAGGGCTAGATAGCTACCTTAACTAAGGGGTAAGGTGCGCGCCAAGAGCGCACCCTACAGTAACTTTTTTATGAACCGCAGAGGGCGCAGAGGACACAGAGAAGAAGGGTGAGAAATATTTGAAAAATCTAACTTTTAGATATCTAAGTGAGGTAATTAATTATGTTACTTTTAGATCCAAAAACTCTCGAACCGGCTACCGAACAACGCATTATTTTATATGATGTGAGTTGGGAGCAATACGAGCAGCTTTCTGATATGTTTGTCGATGAATTCCCCAGGATGACTTACTTGGAAGGAACGTTAGAAATTATCATGACGACTTCGCCAGAACACGAAAGGCTCAAAAAAATTATTGCCAGGTTGATAGAAACCTATGCGGTTGAAAGGCTAATTAATCTCAACGGTTACGGAAGTGCTACATTTCGCCGCGAAGCTGTGAGACGGGGTGCCCAAGCAGATGAGTGTTACTGTTTAGGTTTACTTGCAGAAGTCCAGGGTAAGAGCATCTAATTTGGTATAAGGTGTACTTGAAAGATTACTTTTATTATGGTATGAGGCAGATGACAATA
>NZ_JAUBTK010000162.1:0-6548 GCF_036702455.1 Microcoleus sp. D2_18a_D3 | reverse complement strand
TGATGATGACCTACGCAAGCGGTTATGGTCATAGCATTTCTCTTGATTGGCTACCCACGGATTATTGAGGGGATACGTACAAACTTTGATGTCGAAATTCAGGAATGGCAACAAGCAGGATTAAAGCGACCTTCAGTGGTTCGCTTACATAAAGTGAACACATTACAAAAAAGTTTAGTTGAAAGGAGACTGGGGATATTAACCCCTGATGATTTGGCGCAAGTGCGAGATAGAGTCAAACAAATCTGGTCTTTCATTTGATGAAAATACAGGATCGCAAGCTTCATTAGTCAGGGCAAATCTCAAATCTCAAATTTCCCACTGTATGCGGAGGCACGAGTTATGTATCAAGTAGACATTCTTGAGGCAAAAGAAAAGCTTCTGGAATTAATCGAAGCGGCGATGAGAGGCGAAGAAGTAGCGATTACTCAAGATAACCCGCCTGTTGTAAAATTGGTAGGAATACCGCCAGCTAATAAGAAGCGCTGGCCATCCAAAGCTGGGAGTGCTAAAGGAATGGTTTGGATGTCCGATGATTTTGACGAACCCCTAGAAGAGTTTAAGGAGTACATGGAATGAGGTTGTTGTTGGACACTCATGCCTAACCACGATCGAAGGAAAAAAAATATCGTTCTTTAGTAGCAAACACTATGAGACGATTGCAAATAACCACACTTATTAAAGGGATAGTTATGGCAATCGTAACACTCTATCACGGTACAGATATTGAGAGTGCATTGGATATTCTTAATAACGGGTTAAACGGATCTCGCTTGCTAGCTTTGCAAACTCAGCCAATACAATTAGGTATCGGTTGGTATGCTGCATTCGATCCAGAAGTGGCCTGGTTCTTTGCTACCCTAGCACCCGGCTTAGAGGCATTAGGCTGCACAGTTATTGAAATGTCTTTGCCTGTGGTAGAATTAAACTATCTGTTGGATAGAGGAGAAGCTAAAATTGAGCCAATTGCCAATGTGATGTTCTCTGCACAGCAAATATGGTTTTCAATTAATGCGTTTGAATTTTTAAATGAAAAAGCTGAGTTTCAACCTTACGAAGAAGTAGGATAAATGAAAAAACATTACACTTTGAAGGATTTAACAATTCGTTCTAACAATCGCCCAAGTACAGATAATGGTATTACTGCACATACTCATACTGTGTTGTTCGCTCGTGCGCTTACAGTTGAAGAACAGCAAGAATTTACACAAATATTAAAGATTGTTTGCGAAACCTTTGATTCATCACAAGGTTTAGATAATAACTTTTTAGCTAAGCCTAATGTGACATTTATTGCTCCTAACCAGGCATATTACACAGTGAATCAGGGCATTTTGGCAGGTTCGCGGAAGGATGAGCTATTTGCTAAGTTAGCTGCATTCAGTCAAGAGGTTGCGACTATTGCTGAACATGATGGCAATCCTGTCTTTAGCAAACTAGGAAAGTTAAAGCAACTGCAAGAGTGGGCGCAGTCGCAGATTGACAATACTGTCCAACCAGAAGTTAGACCAGATATTGCAATTACAGTGTTGCAGTTAATTGATGAATTTGCCAGGTTGCAAAACAAAATCAAGGAATTAGAAAATAAATCACAAACTGTGTAACTTTGTAAAAAATATATCAGAAGTTATCAATTTTTTAATTCGCTTTTTAGCCGAAACATGAAGAAATCAAAAAAACGTAAAAATCAGTGGTCAAATGAACTAAACGACATCATCCGAGGCGCATCGGGCGGCTTTTTATTCGGTACTCCCCTACTTTATACGATGGAGGTTTGGTGGATTGGTTCGTATACTAAACCAGCGGAAATGTCGATCGCGATCGCAACTACTTTTATCGTCGTTTTCTTGCTGACTCGCACTGAAGGTTTCCGCAAAACTAAAGACATCCGCTGGCTAGATGCTGCAATCGATACCGTAGAAGCGATGGCCATCGGCATTGTCTGCGCGGCTTGTGTCCTGTTTTTGCTCAGGGAAATTACGCTGGAGACTCCGCTGCAACAAACTTTGGGAAAAATCATTTTTGAAGGCCTGCCGTTTTCGTTGGGAGTTGGGCTGGCAAGCGGTTTCTTGAGCGGCGATCGCTATCAAAGTTCAGACAGCGAAAAGGAACCTACCATTAACCCAACTTTAGCAGATATCGGCGCTACTTTAATCGGCGCGATGATAATTGCTTTCAACATCGCCCCTACTGACGAAATTCCCATGCTAGCGGCAGGTATTTCGCCGCCTTGGCAATTAGCAATTATCGCCGCTTCGCTGCTAATTTCCTACGGTATTGTATTTGCAGCAGGGTTTACCGATCAAGCAAAACGCCACCAACAGCAAGGGATTTTTCAGCGTCCCCTCAGCGAAACTGTCATGGCCTATTTAGTGTCGCTGGCGGCTTCTGCATTTATGATGTTTTTCTTCCACAAACTCAGTTTTGACGACCCGTGGTCGATTTGGTTGAACTATACGTTAGTATTAGGATTGCCGGCGGCTGTTGGCGGCGCGGCGGGGAGGTTGGCGGTATGAGTGAAAGTAATAACAAAGAACAGCCGCAAAAAAGAACTTTTGCTGAATGGGCGACATTTGCGATCGCCTGCTTGATCCTTTTTACCCTCACCGGACTCGTAATCTACAACTGGGTGACTAAAAAGCAGGAACCTCCGATTATTTCGGTCACTCGGAACACACCAATTCGCGAAAATCAAGGGCAATTTTACGTACCGTTTACAGTGACAAACACGGGCGGTGAAACAGCCGAATCAGTGCAAATTATTGCCGAATTGCGCGTAAATGGCGAAGTTGTAGAATCCGGCGATCAACAAATAGATTTTTTGTCAACCGGCGAAACTCAAGAAGGAGCTTTTATTTTCAGTCGTAACCCCAGTCAAGGTGAGTTGATTGTGCGATCGAGCAGTTATCAACTACCTTAACAAAGTTTTCAAGTCTCGTGTCCGTTAAGTGTGACCCTAATAAAATCCTGTCGCTGGGTGGGGGCGGGTTTAAAAATACCTTGGTTATTAAGCAGAGATACGGGTGAACCCGCCCCTACAAAATTTACGTTTATTGACTCGGTATCACGTTAAATAGACATAATTACCGTAGGGGCGGGTTCACCCATGTCTCCAATCCGGCGAGAGATTCATTAAACCCGCCCCGGTCTCGATATTGAGCGTGCGATCGAGCTAACGCTTCACCAGATCGTGTTCCCACTTCCAAACACAGCTAGAAATCAAATTCGTGCAGATATGAGCCGTAATTGGCACTAACAAATTCCCAGTCGCTAAAACGCTGTAACCCAACAGCAATCCGACAGCCGTTGCCCAAACAGCATAAGGCCACTGATCCAGGGCTCCCAAGTGCAGAATGCCGAAACAAAAACTCGATAAAACTAAACTGGTAACATTCAATCCCAAAGCAGACAGCATCACGCCTCGAAATAGCAATTCTTCGCTAAGTCCCGGCAGCAGTCCCAGCCAAATCAAATCCGGCCAAAACAAAGGTTTGAGCACTACTTCCAAGTAAACATCAGCACTCCGGCGATAACCCGGCCAGAGGTGATAAACGATCGCACTACCGCCTGTAATTGCCAGTCCGAGCGCACATCCTTGGAGCAAGTCGATTCCTATCAATTTGACTGGCAAAAGCGATACCGATGCAAATAGCAACCACAATTTAGCTACCGCCAGCAACATAATTGCTGTCACGCCCATTGCTACTAAAACTTGGGTGCGCGTCAAGGGTTCAATTTCAGGATTTCCGGGAAGTTTTTCTGCCACTTAATCACTTTTAGATTTGAGGTTTGAGATTTGAGATTTGTTGGGTTTATACCAATTTTTTATGAGGCCCCGTAGAATCCGATCCCCCCTAGCCCCCCTTAATAAGGGGGGGACAAGAGCCGGATCAAAGTCCCCCTTCTTAAGGGGGATTTAGGGGGATCGAGATATGTGCAACTTCACATTAAATTGGTATTAGTCAGATAAACAACGCAGGGAGGAGATGTCTGCGCCCAAGGAAGCTGGACTGATGCCGGCTCGCAAAGCGACCAAAACTCCGATCGCCTCTAAATATGAGTTTACCTGCAAAGCTTTGATTCCGAGTTTTTCTGGAGTCGCCTGCATCTGGGTTTTGTTGTCGCCGACAGCGATGATTTGTACCGACGATCGCCCACTCAAACTCAGAATAGCACTGCCGCCGCAGGCTGTGGCGGGTATTACCACCGCATCGACTCGATCGGCGGTAATTGATAATTGATTGTGCTGCTGGCTTTCTGGCGCTACCAATTGGGGAGCTTTGCTGAGGCCGGCAAGCACGCAAGGTAGGAAAGTATAGCCGATTTCCTCAGCAGCCGATCGCGGGGACAGGTGCGGATCGAGGGGAAGTGGGGAAAGCGCGGGGGCGTGGGCGCAGGGGATTTTAAACGTCCTGACGATGAGGTGGCTGATCACAGCTTCCGCGCCTGCGAGGGGGTCAACTCCTTTGCCGCGGCGGTAGTTTTCGAGGGCGAGGCTGCCTTCATCGTCGGGAAATCTGGCTACAACTGCGATCGCCTCTACTTTTGCTTGTTCGATTAATTTTTCTGCAGCGCGCAATAAACTGTCGGGATTGCCGATCGTCCCCCAGGATGCCCCTGATTCAGAAATACGCAATTCTACTTGCAGAGGGCGATCGGTTAAAACACAATCAGTTATATTCAAGCCCAATGTAGCTCTCGCTGCATCAGCCGCTTGCAAGTGGCGCAACTGCAAGTCTGGTTCAATGCCGGCATCGAGGATTAAGCCGATGCGATTTTGATGTACCGGTTGCAGTCCCCAGCATCCGGCAGCAAATTTGTCAAGGGCATAACCTTCAACGTAGAGAGCGTTAGGTATCGGCCAATAAAGTTGAGCGCCGTTGAGGACGTTGGGGTGAGTGATCAGGGTGTCTGAAATTTGGGCGATCGCCCTAGCCACCGGCAGCGCATCTCCTGCAAACCCACCAATCGAGGCTCCAACGCCTGTGGGGACTATCAAAACCACTGTCAAAGGGGGGGGGTTCACGATGTTGCGGGGGATGCTTCCACGAGCACGTAGCCTTCTACCACAGCCTTTTGCCGATCGACATCCACGTCTGTGACGGCCCAGCGCAGGGGTTCGCCGTGCTTTTGCAGTTCAATTTCAATAGCCGAGTGCAGTTGCTCGGCGGTTTCGTGGAGGTCAACTTCTGCGGAAATGAAATGGGTGGTCATAGGGCGATCCATAGTGGTTTTACCGCTAACGGTACTTAGGTCAATTTTAGCTTAGTCCTAGGATTTACCGAATTGGCGATCGTACACAATGTCTTCTTTTTCTGTTTCTATCTTCAAGTTCGATCGGGGATAAGCAACACACAGCAACACATAACCTTCTGCCTGAAGATCGGGACTAACGCCCATACCATCAGCTTGATCGACCTTCCCTTCAATAATTTTACCAGCACAAGTAGTACAAACCCCCGCATTGCAAGAACTCGGCAACTCAATGCCGGCGTCATTAGCGGCGCGGAGAATTTGTTTATCTTCGGGTACTTCTACGGTATAGGTAGAGCCTTGGTGGATCAATTCAACAGTGTAAGTCTTAGACATATTTCAATTATTGGTTTTAATTCCCCAATTGGAATTTACGCTAGATTTGGAAACAAAGCAATCAGTATTTTACCGCTGTTTGTGCTTTTGTGCAAATTTACAACTGCTGTTTTTATTGATAATTTTTTTTATTAATTGGCTGGGGCGAGCGAGCGGCATTTTGTCAATGACTTTTTCACAAATTATTACAAGCCTCACAGCGGAACTCTGCCACAAAGCACTTATACCTAATTAATTTTTTGCCTTCAAGCCAACAACTCATCAACCGCAACACTAAAACCCGGCAGCACTAGCTGAGTGCTGACTGTAGAGCCCAGGTTAAAGGTTAACTTTTGAGTTTGAGTCATGATCAATATCCAGCGACTTTCTGGAAAAACAATCCAAGCTTCCAGACAACCTGAATCTAAATATTCTTGTGCTTTCAGAAATATTTCTTCCGCAATATCAGTAGGAGAAACTATTTCTGCAATTAACGGCGGACTTTGAGGCAAAGTAGGAACATCGCCATATTGTGAGACTAATTCTGGAGTCAGATAAGCTACATCAGGACGGCGCACTCGCCTGTCAGTACGGCAAGGAACTTCTGTATAAACTTCGCCGCCTTGTCCGCTAGAATCTTTGTAATTTCCCCAAGCACGATCTAGTCTAGATTGGATTCGACTGTGTTTTACTGTCATGCCATTTTTCTCCGAGATTTGCCCGTCCACCCATTCCATATCATCGGCGGGACAGGCTATAAAGTCTTCTAGAGAAACATTTTCTGATAAAACGGCTGCCATTACCATAGCCATTTACTCCCTTTTGCAGAATTCACTCATATTGTAGCAATCAATTGGTAATGGGTAATTGGGAATTGGGAATTGGGAATTGGAAATTGGAACTAACGTAAGGATTCAGGTCTGAGAGTGGGGAATTAAAGAAGGCATAAATAAGTCACAAGAATGGGCAGATATAGCATC
>NZ_JAUBTK010000161.1:1029-6557 GCF_036702455.1 Microcoleus sp. D2_18a_D3 | reverse complement strand
GCACCAACTCCAACATCCGCGCCGGAACCAACACCAACACCGGCACCAACTCCAACACTCGCACCGGAACCAACACCGGCACCAACTCCAACACTCGCGCCCGCGCCGGAACCAACACCAACACCGGCACCAACACCCACACCCGCAGCGGAACCAGCCCCGACGCCCATACCCGCGCCGGAACCAACACCCGCGCCAGCGCCGGAACCAACACCAACACCGGCACCAACACCCACACCCGCAGCGGAACCAGCCCCGACGCCCATACCCGCGCCGGAACCAACACCCGCGCCGGAACCGGAACCAACTGCAACTCCAACTGCAACACCGGAACCAACATCACCAACACCAACACCAACACCACCAACACCCACACCCACACCAACACCCGCGCCGGAACCAACCCCTATATTCAACCTTGTACCCGAACCGGATACCGGTTGCGGTTGCGACCCCTTGCCCTTGCTGCCCCCGATAACATTTATCCAACCCCAGCCTTCGCAAATACTTAACTTCGACTCAAATGCCGCCCAACTCATCGACATCCAAAACACCAGCATCGGGACTCCCGGAAACGATTCCTTAACAGGAAACGACACTAACCAACTGTTTCTCTCCCTCCGCGGCGACGACACAGTGTTAGGTGAAGGCGGCCGCGATATCATCTTCGGCGAACAACAGCGAGATTACATAGCTGCGGGCCTCGACAACGACATCGTTTACGCCGGCAAAGAAACCGATGCCGTATTTGGCGGCAAACAAGACGATCGCATTTTTGGCGATCGCAATGGAGACACATTGTACGGCGATCGCGGTATAGACACCATAATCGGCGACAACGGCAACAACATCGACTTGACTGGTAACGACGGCGACCTGATTTTCGGCGGTTCTTCAGGCGATGCCATTGCTAGCAACCAAGGTTCCGACACCCTTTACTCCGGCAAAGCTGGCGACATCGCCTTTGGTGGCAAAGAAGACGACCTGATCTGGGGTGACAAAGGTCCCGACACCCTTTGGGGCGACAACGGAGACGACTCTGTGTTTGGTGGCGTGCTCAACTCCCTCGATAGCGACCCCGACGGCTTCGATTTACTGACAGGAGGCGATGGCAACGACCTACTTAACGGCGAAGAACAAGACGATACCTTGCTGGGTGGCAACGGACGGGATTTGCTGTTTGGAGGCAAAGGGGGCGATCGCATTTTTGGCGAAACTGACTCGGATACTCTTTACGGCAATCTAGGTTCCGACACCATAATCGGCGACTACGGCACTCAACAAGCCAGTACAATTGCCACGGATGAAGCGGACTTAATTTTCGGTAACGACACCGGCGATCTCATCGGCGGTGGCAGCGGTAACGATAGTATTTTTGGCGGCAAAGGTAACGACTTAGTTTATGGTGGCAAAGACAACGACCGGATTTGGGGCGAACTCGGTTTCGACACCATTGTCGGGGATGAGGGGGACGATTCGCTTTATGGCGGCTTGCAAAATCAGTTAGTGTCCGATGTGGATGGCCGCGACTTGCTATTTGGAGGAGATGGCAATGATTTTCAGGGTGGGGGTGAGAGTTCCGATTCTTTGAGTGGGGGTTTTGGTAACGATACCCTTCGTGGAGGCAAGGATGACGATGTAGTACAGGGAGATGCTGGCAACGACTTGATGTACGGCGATGATGCCAGCGATATTTTGTGCGGCGATGAAGGTAACGATACCATTAGTGGCGATCGCGGGGAAAATCTGCGAGGCGCTGTGGGCTCTAACGGCCAGCAAGACTGCATCAACGGTGGCAGTGGGGATGACCTGTTATACGGCAATGAAGGTCAAGATACTCTCAATGGTGATGATGGTAATGACACTATTTACGGCGGGAAAGATAGCGATATTCTCAATGGGGGTGTTGGGGATGACTGGCTGTTTGGCGATGGGGGAGATGATACTTTGATTGGAGGTATTGGGAACGATCGCTTTGTGTTAAGCGCTAATAGCGGTATGGATACTGTGCTCAATTTTTCCGTAGGAACTGATAAGTTTGTCCTGGCTGGTGGCTTGAGTTTTGAGGCTTTGCAACTTAACTCGATGGCGAATGGCACACTGCTACAAGTTGCGGCGACTGGGGAGGTTTTGGCTCAGATTTTTGGGGCTGATAATACTATTACTTCTCTGGATTTTCTGACTCTTTCTTCTTCAGACAAAAGCGCATTCACTCCCCTGCATTTTTCGTAAAATTTTAGCAACTCGGTTTGTTAATTAAACCGAGTTTTTTAATGTTTTCAAAAAAGAGTGAGTGAGCTGGTGAATTATATCCATTCCGGTAACACCGGAATGAGATCAAATTCGCGCTTATCGTCGTGATAAAGTTGAATCAAGCTGCCAACAAATTTTAGCGCAATTTTCATTGTTTTGATTCACAGTCAACCGTCAACCGTCAACCGTCAACAATCATTCCGGGGCAAGCGGAATTGATATTATTGGGTGATTCGACTTGCTGATGACCATGAAATTGGTTGTTAGTGAGTCATTCCTTCGTGAGAAAAGCCGGAAAACGAAGTTGAGGACTACAAAATTTCTAATTATTTTTTGAGGAAATATAGATGATATGAGATTCGGCTGATTGACACCCATAAAATTGGTTTTTGATGAGGACTCAAGTCTTAATAAAAGTCTGACTACTGAAGCCTTTTTTACTACAAGATCCAACAATTGTCAACTGCTTTCAGGCAACAAATCGGGAGCATCTCATATTTGTAAAAACACTTCTTCTGGCTGCTGCCTTCTTCCTCTTCCATCCGGCCTCGCAGCAAGAGAGCCTCCTGCCTCAAAACTCCAATTTCTAGTTTGGCTGCTTTGATTGAGATGCTCCGAACAAATCTCGCATTACACGGTGTATTTTGGTACATAGTGTCCGTTGTTTTTGATCGTAAAATAATTTAGCGCCACGTCTGACTTGGCTAAAAAACGCCTGATTTCCCAGGTAAATACAGCGAACTGCTACTTTGGGAAGATGTCGATAAAAAAAAAATCGCAGTAAATAGAACTTGTTAACTATGCGAAGTCGAGAAATTAGAAATTAAAAATTTCCCATTAGCAATTAACAATAACATCAACCACTGAAGATTGACAATTAACAAATCAAGGAGCTATCTAAGTCATGAAAAATGTATGGTGCAACTACTCTTGGCCTATTCACAAATCAAGTTGCGATCGCCGCGACACCGACTGCATAAAACGTTCTTTGATTGGGGCGCCGTTAGTCGGCGATCGCCTGAGCGATATTTACTGTTTAACAAAAACGAGTCTTCGCGTCAAAACCGCGCCTAAAAAACATTTAGTTTGCATCGATCCGAGGGTAGAGAATTATCAGCATCTTGCCAGCGGAGTCAAACCGGGGACAGAGATAATTGTCCTGGATCAAACTCTGGACGGAGTAGAACAAATTACCGAGATTCTAGCTAAACGCAGCTTAATTGCCAGCCTTCAGATTGTTGCTCACGGCAATGAAGCTTCCGTGCAACTGGGGTCAACTGTACTAAAAAATGAAAACTTACCAAAGTACGATCGGCATTTGCAGCAGTGGCGAAAGGCATTCAGCGAAAAAGCCGATATTTTATTATTAGCGTGCAGGGTTGGGGCTGGAAAATCAGGGATTGCTTTCGTGCGGAAGCTGAGAGAATTAACAGGGGCAAATATAGCGGCTTCCAACAGTCTAATTGGCAGTGCAAAATTAGGAGGAAAGTGGCAATTAAATGTTACAGCAGGACGAGTAAAAACCGCAATAGCCTTTGAAACAAAAACCCAGGAAACTTACAGCGCTGTCCTCATTAATTTAGTGGACGAAAGTTTTCAAGACGCAAGTCTAATTGGGCCTTGGCTCTCTGGGGTCCGCGACACGGAGTCAGTGGCTCCAGCTTTAACAGCAGGAACTGGAACGGAGAGTTTTCCGGGTTTGAACATCGACCCGCCTGGCAGCGGGGCTTTGAGATTAACTTCAAGCAATTTTAACCAATCTACTTTTGTCATCTATAACAGTCAGGTACCAGTCAGCAGCGGCCTTAAAATTGTCTTCGATATATTTGCCTACAACGGCACTTCACGTCCTCCGGCTCCAGCCAATTCGACAGGGGACGGCACAAGTTTCTTTTTAATTGACGGTACGGTGACGCCAACAAAAGCTGGAGGCTTTGGAGGTTCTCTCGGCTACGCCCAAAATACAGGTGAACCCGGTTTAGTTGGAGGTTATTTAGGAATTGGATTTGATGAATTCGGAAATTTTTCAGTTGAAGATAGAGGGCGTATAGACGGAATTGGGGCGAGACCAGATTCGGTAACGCTTCGAGGTAGCGAATCTACGCAATATCAGTTTTTAACTTCTGCGTTTGTGCCGCAGGGAATAGATAATATTCCCGATACCGTAAATCCTGTGGCTCCAAACGGGCTGAACAACGCCATTACTAGCACTCGCGAAGCAGCCAGAAGAAGAGTTCAAATTATTTTGGAACCCCCCACTTCTGCAACGCCAAACCGTCTCACTGTTAACTTTGACCTCGACAATGATGGTTCGTTTACAGATGTGGGCGAGACTATTATCGACATTGACAATTTAGAGGACATAAACGGGCCAATCCCGGCAACATTCAAATTTGGTTTTGCTGGTTCAACGGGAGACGCAACAAATATTCACGACATTCGCACTTTGTCTATCCAAACTATAGACGTGCCGCCTACTACAGCAGATGTTGCGACAACGAAAAAAGGCCCGCCCGCTGCGGCACCAGGCAGCGCCATTACTTACACAGTTACGACGGTAAATAACGGCCCGGACGATGCCGAAAACGTGGTGGTTGAAGATCAATTGCCCCGAGGGGCAGTATTTGGCAGTGCCGACGGCAACGGCACTTTCAACTCGACAACGAGACTGGTTTCCTGGCGTATTCCGAATTTACCTCTTGGGGCCACAGCCACCCGCACCGTAACTGTTACGGCCCCAACTACACTCGGCCCTATTACAAACAGTGTATTCAGCAGCAGCAGCACGATCGATCCCGTACCCGCCAACAACAGCGGCAGCAGCCCCGAAGCAAGAGTCACCACCACTATTACGAACGATATTGCCGATGTAGTGACGGTCAAAACCGGGCCCGCTACTGCGGCGGCAGGCTCGACAGTCACCTACACAATTACGGCCACTAACAGTGGGCCGAGTGCGGCAACCAATGTGGCGATCGCCGACACCATTGTTCCGGGTTTAACAGGAGTCAGCGTCTCGGAGGGCGGAAGTTACAACGCAACTACAGGTATTGTGACTTGGACGGCCATCCCATCCCTAGCCAGCGCAACCAGCGCCAACAGAACCGTCAGTTTCGCAGTTCCCGCCACCGGCGGCCCGATCGCCAACACAGCTAGCAGCACCTCAAATACCCCAGACCCCAATCCTGCCAACAACAACGGCAGCAGCCCCGAAGCAAGAGTCACCACCACTATTACGAACGATATTGCCGATGTAGTGACGGTCAAAACCGGGC
>NZ_JAUBTK010000161.1:0-929 GCF_036702455.1 Microcoleus sp. D2_18a_D3 | reverse complement strand
AGCACCTCAAATACCCCAGACCCCAATCCTGCCAACAACAACGGCAGCAGCCCCGAAGCAAGAGTCACCACCACTATCACCGCTGCCCCGACTCCGACTCCCCCACTCCCACCGACTCCGACTCCCCCACTCCCACCGACTCCGACTCCGACTCCCGCCAACCTACGGCCGATAGCTAGCAACGTCAACCTCGAAATCGCCCCCAGCAGCACTGTGGCGATCGCAGGACTCGGAGGAAGCGACCCCGACGGTTCGATCGCATCCTTCACCATCAACACCGTCCCACCAGCAAATGAAGGGCTGATATTTTTAGGCAATCCCGATGCTGGCGGCCGGATTGTCACCGCCGGTGAAATTCTGACACCTGCTGACATTAACCAATTATTTTTCCAATCGACAGGCAACTTTACAACAGCAAATTTCACCTACAGCGCTACAGACAACCAGGGGGCCACCAGCCCCGCCAGCGCTACTGTATCGGCGCTGCTGCCGGTGCCAAACCAACCGCCCCTAGCTAACAACGTCAACCTTGAGATCGGCCCCAGCAGCGCTGTGGCGATCGCAGGACTAGGCGGCACAGATCCAGACGGGTCGATCGCATCCTTCACCATCAACACCGTCCCACCCGCAAATGAAGGGCTGATATTTTTAGGCAATCCCGAAACCGGCGGCCGGATTGTCACCGCCGGTGAAATTCTGACACCTGCTGACATTAACCAATTATTTTTCCAATCGACAGGCAACTTTACAACAGCAAATTTCACCTACAGCGCTACAGACAACCAGGGCGCTACCAGCCCCGCCAGCGCTACTGTCTCTGCCATTCCCCTGAACGAACCAACACCAACACCGCCAACACCGCCAACACCAACACCACCAACACCGCCAACACCAACACCACCAACACCGCCAACACCAACACCACCAAC
>NZ_JAUBTK010000160.1:0-6566 GCF_036702455.1 Microcoleus sp. D2_18a_D3 | reverse complement strand
CAACAGTCAACAGTCAACAGTCAACAGTCAACAGTCAACAGTCAACAGTCAACAGTCAACAGTCAACAGTCAACAATCCTCTCGCTCCTGTACCCTACAACTGATAAGAACACCAGTCACTCCAGCTACCGACATAAAGTTTAGCATCGGGAATTCCGGCGATTTCTAAAGACAGTAAATTAACGCAAGCAGTCACCCCAGAACCGCAATAAACAATAATTTCTTCGGCTTTTTCTAATTCCGTCCATCGGTGTTTTTGTTCCGAGGTCGATCGCACTTTTCCAGTTTCATCCGTCACCCCTTGCCACGGATAGTTAACCGCACCCGGAATGTGACCTGCAATGGGGTCTATCGGCTCCCGCAAACCTTCATATCTCTCGCTTTCTCGCGAATCAACCAAAAAGTTTCCCGGCAAGTCTTTACGCTCTTTTACCGCCTCAATATCTACCGCCAAATCCGGCTGCAAGTGAGCAACAAATTTACCCTCGCGGGGATCGGGCCAAGTATTTGTTACCGGATAGCCCGCCGCTTTCCAGCCGCTGAAACCGCCGTCTAACAAAGCGACTTTGCTGTGTCCCATATATCGCAGCAGCCACCACAAGCGAGCTGCAAAAGCCAGTCGCGAATCGTCATAGGCGACGACTAAAGTTTCTGGTGAATTAATGCCGATCGCGCTCAATTTATCAGCTAATTCTTCAATATTTGGCAGCGGATGTCTGCCGCCGTGTTTGCCCACTGAACTCGCGAGATCGCGGTTTAAATCTAAATAGAAAGCTCCGGGAATGTGACTTTCTTGATATTGTTTTTGTCCCAATTCAGGGTCAGCAAGGGAAAAACGACAGTCAATGATTACAACTTGCGGATTGTCGGTATTGGTGGCCAACCATTCAGGAGAAATGATTAAAGTGTTGTCAGTCATAATTCTTCAAATCAATATTTTAACATTTATCGGGAAGGAGCTTTTTTATCGGGTTCGGCTTTGTCGGTACGAGATTTTTTAGGAGTTGCTTTTTCCGAAGTTTCTTTGGGCGAATTTGATTTTTTAGGAGTTGCTTTTTCCGAAGGTGATTTTTCGGCGGGCGCGGGAGTTGGAGTTGGCAGAGGGGGAGTTACTGCTGCTTCTTGAGCGTAAAGCAGATATTTCTGATACTCGATTACTTTTGATTGAGCGAGTTGATAGTTGGGGCTAGACACTGGTACTCTTCTCATTAATGAGACCGCTTCTTGCCAACGATCGATAACTGTCGTCCAATCTTCCTTGGTTTTTGCCGATCGCCCTAACTCTGCTGCTGTGAGTGCGCTGTTAACGGCTTCTCGAAAAGTATCTGGTGCAGTTGCTAAATCTGCTGTTCCATCGGGATTATTCCCAGCAGTTGCTGCTGGCTGGTTCAAAATTTTACCGACAAACGCCACCACGGCGATCGCCAACATACCCGTTACTAGCCCGACTACAATGAAAGTCGATCGCAGCCGGTTCTCAAAAGCAGCAAGTTCCGGCGGTTTTTCTTCCTCAATATTGCTCTCCATCTCTGTGCGATCGTCCATATTAGCAACAGCAGTATTTGGCACAGATTCTCCTGCAAAGCTCTGTTGTTCAAAAGTGCTGTTCTCTAAACTAAACTCTTGACTCCAAGCAGCAGCAATCTGACCGCTTTCTCGGCCCTCAACCTTCACTTTGCGAATCGAATCCGGCTGCAAATTCGTCAGCTCGGTGCGAACAAAATCAACTAATGTATCTTCTATCGGTACTTGCTCGGCCTCAAGAATTACATCCAAACAATCGCCGTCGAGATTTGCCGAGGCTGTGATGCCTTCAGATTGCAACTGGCTGTTTAGCCAAGATGCGATGGCCTGCGGATTTCCCTGCTTGGCAAGTTCCTGAAAATTAAGCTCTGTCATAGCTGGACACCTGATAATGCAGAAGGTAGAAGGTAGAAGGAAGTTCGGTAACGGATTACGTAACAGATGTAACGGATGGAAGAAGTCAGAAGGCTTTAGTTATTTAGCAGAGAAGTCAGAAGCAATGTGATAGCTCATGTTTCAGCAATTAAGAACGTCTTAACCTTCGGGCGCAGTTGCTATAGAAGGCAGAATTAATGAAAAAGTCAGAAATAATTTTTTTAAAGTTGAAAACACCCTAACTGAAATTCAACAAATAGTATAATGTATCGTGGCAAATCCCAGCCCAAATACGCAAATTATCACTCTCGCTCCCCCTCCCAGCCCTTGGGAAAAGACTCGCAGTCCTTATTCCCAAACGAACTCAGGTTTGTAGTGAGGAATGCAAGTCGTCTTGATCAGCCGCCAAATACTGTTGCTGCAACCAGGTTTTTGATACCGGGTGCGCCAGTCCAGATATTGCAAGCATCGCCCCTACAACCAGCATCCGCCTGGAAAAATCCTCGATCGCGCGGATGGGAGATGGGAAATTTTAGATGAAAAATTTGTGCGATCGCAGTGCCATCGGCGGACAGCGAGTGATATCATCAGTTAGTGAATATTCAAGTTTTTATAGCAAATAACTCGATCGCACAATGGTAGCAATAGCAATTTTAGCTGCTGGACGCGGCACGCGCATGAAATCTGACTTGCCTAAAGTTCTACACGAATTGGGCGGTCGATCGCTAGTTGAGCGAGTCCTCCAAAGTTGTCAAGAAATTCAAATTACCAGGCGACTTGTCATCGTCGGTTATCGAGGCGAACTCGTTAAAGAATCCCTGATTCGAGGCCAAGAAATATCAGGGAAAAATCCTCAATCTCCTCCCCTAGAATTTGTCGAACAAACCGAACAATTGGGAACAGGTCATGCCATCCAACAATTGCTGCCTCACTTAGAGGGATTTCAAGGAGACTTGCTGGTCTTAAATGGGGATGTACCTTTGCTGAGGGCCGAAACTATCAAACAATTGATGGCTATTCACAAACAGCACCAAAACTCTGCTACTTTATTGACAGCTAATTTGCCGAGTCCTCAAGGGTACGGTCGAGTATTTACTGACAGTCAAAACTTAGTCCAGCAAATTGTCGAAGACCGCGACTGCACACAAGCTCAAAAGCAAAATCACCGAATCAATGCAGGTGTTTACTGCTTTCACTGGCCGGATTTAGAGAAAATTTTGCCAGAATTGAAGGCAGACAATGACCAAAAAGAATATTACCTAACTGATACGGTAAATTTCCTCAGTCCGGTGATGGCGGTGGATGTGGAAGATTATCAAGAAATATTGGGAATTAACGATCGCAAACATTTAGCTACAGCTTGCGATATTTTGCAAACGCGGGTAAAGGACAAGTGGATGACGGCGGGAGTGACGCTGCTCGATCCCAACAGCATCACCATTGACGATACCGTAGAGTTGCAGCCGGATGTGGTAATTGAACCGCAAACTCACTTGCGGGGAAATACTTCGATCGCCTCTGGGAGTCGCATCGGCCCCGGCAGTTTGATCGAAAACAGTCAGATTGGGGAAAATGTGACTGTGCTTTATTCGGTGGTTGCTGACAGTATGGTTGCTGAAAATTCGCGAATTGGCCCTTACGCACACTTGCGGGGACACGCAGAAATTGGAGCGAACTGTCGCGTCGGCAATTTTGTAGAATTGAAAAATACTCAAATAGGCGATCGAACTAATGTCGCTCACTTGTCTTATTTAGGCGATGCGACTTTGGGAGAAAAAGTCAACATCGGTGCTGGGACAATTACGGCGAATTATGACGGAAAAAACAAGCACAAAACTCAAATAGGCGATCGGAGTAAAACGGGTTCTAACAGCGTGCTGGTTGCACCGATAACTTTGGGCGAAGATGTTAATGTAGCGGCGGGTTCTGTGGTGACAGAAGATGTGCCGAATGATTGTTTAGTAATTGCCCGTTCCCGGCAAGTTGTCAAACCAGGTTGGAAGTTGAAAGAACCTACAAAGTGAACGATTGTTCACTTTTTAGATGATGAGTTTCCACCCAATCGCGAGTTTCGCACTGGATACCAAAGAAACCGGGTTTTTATAACGGAAGCGATCGCACTCTAGGAATGAGAATTAAATAACTTACAATGCGTGATGGTTCTTGTGGGATGGGCGTCCCGCCCGTCCAGAAAGGGCGGGCTCTTAGGCCCAACCCCTACTCCCCACTTTCAAGAGTGTAAATTATTTAATTCGCGATCCCTAGAAGAGATTTTGGTGAAAAACCCGGTTTCTGCGTAAGTCCGCAACCTTGAGAAATCGGGTGGATCGCGATCGGCTATTTTTGGTTATTTTGCTGGTGCAGATAGTTGTTAATCGCTTTGGCGATTTTTGCTTGCTGGTATGGGTTCATGGTGCGGGGTAAGGAGATGCGAGAGCCTCCACAAGCTAACAGCCTGACTTCGTACCAAATGTCATGATCCCGATCTTTTGTGCGATCGACTTCCACACCATAAATATCGCACAGAGAGTATTCCATTACTTTACGTGCCCACAAACCCCGCTGTTTAACAGTCAAGGTGTTTAAAGTTTCATCGAAGCTGTAGATTTCATTATTTCTCAAGACGATCACTGCGATTCCTGCGAGCAAAAATATGGCTCCTGTCCATCCCAACCAGTGATCCTCTTGGCTTAAGCGCAGCAATCCATTTTTTGCATTTTTAACAAAATAATTGATGTCAGAAGCCACAGCGTCTTGGGTTCCCCAATTAGTGGAGTTAGCAGTGAAAGGAACAGTGCCCACAGAAGTCAAAAGTACAACTCTGGTTTTATAGCCACATCTTTCAACTTTAGCTCCCTGCAAAGAAGCCAGCTCAATTTCTTTGATGTTCGACCCCAGTAAATTCGATCGCACAATCTGGCAATTTCCTTGTTTTGCCTTCAATCGCTGGCAGTTCAGGGTTGCTGCATGATAGTCAAAAGTCAGCGATATCAGTCCAACTGCCATGAATAAACAACTAGGGAGCCAAAAATCAAATATGCTTTGAGTCTGAATTATTAATTCACTGGCTGTTTGCTTGATTATTTTCATTTATCTCACCCTTTTATTCCAAAATTGAGGCTACACATCGACTTCCTGACCCCGCTCAGCCAAATTGTTAACTTATATATTATTTGAAGTCGTCCTTTGCCATGACCCCTTTTATTCTGCTAATAGATTAGCACTAAAATGTCTGACCGACAACAAAGGTCGGGAGTTTACCTGCGGCTGGGTTTAAGATAGCTTTCCGTGATTTAAAGTAGATGAATCTTAAAAGTATATTAATTATCTTATGGGAATGAGACCTTAGCTTCGCGAGCCGTAGGAAAGTAATCACTCTGGTGAGAACAGGTTTACATTTTGTTACATTATCAGGTTTATTTGCGCCTACTTAATTATCAAGGTCGCGAGTTTACCTGCGGGCGTGTTTAAGATAGCTTTCCGTGATTTAAAATAGATGAATCTTAAAAATATATTAATTATGTTATGGGAATGAGACGTTAGCTTCGCGCTCCGTAGGAAAGTAATCACCCGGAGCATCTCAATGAAAGCAGCAAAGCTCGAAATTGGAATTAGGAGTCAGGAGTCAGGAGCTAGGAGAAAAGAGTCAGAAGGAAGAAGAAAGAAGTGTTTTTGCAAATATGAGATGCTCCCGTAATCACCAAGGTGAAAAAAGGTTTACATTTTGTTACATTATCAGGTTTATTTGCGCCTACTTAATTATCGTTAAGCTAATCCGCATTTAAATTGCATGGTCAAATAAACTTTCACTCTTGTGGGGAGTAGGGGTTGGGCCCGAAAGCCCGCCCTCAACACAAAATTTAAATGGGAGCATTTCACTTATGCAGCCCTCCGCTAGAAATTGGAGCCAGGAGTCAGGAGTCAGGAGTCAGGAGGAAAGAAGAAGGAAGAAGGAAGGAGGAAGAAGGAAGGAGCCATAATAAGTGTTTTTACAAATATGAGATGCTCCCATTTAAATGCACAACAGCTTAGTTATGGATTTGGGCGATTGCCTACGCGATAGCTAGGGTTCACCGATTTGTAGGGCAAATACATTGCTAAGCGTGCGATTATCGTTAATCGAGATATAGCTGCGAATCAAGTCAGCCATTTTGTATTGTTCGGTTAGGGAATAGCTTCTTAAACAGATGATCTCGCCCCCGAACATCCACAAATCAACATAATAGCTACGATTTCCCTCGCTATCTCCTATTTCCTCTAATTCCACCGCAGAAATCTCGTGAGTTGAGCATTCGGTAACATCATGAAGCCACACACCCCGTCGTTTAATGGTCATTTTGCTAAAAGTTTTATCAAAAATGTATGTTTCATCTATCGCCCCGTCCAACAAAGACAGCGAAAACAACAGAAATATACCTCCACCTATCCAATTTGATGCTAAAATAATCTGCAATAGTCCAATGACGATGAAGGGAGAAATTAATAGCAAACCATCCCAGGCGCTCGCTGTTTTAATTGTTAGTTTAGTTGGTGTCCGCGTGAGAATTTTCATCAGTTTATTTTGGATTTTCACAAACAAGGTGAATTACTTATAGCCTTTCTCAGAAAGATGAGGTACAATAACAGCAGTGTGTAAACCAGTTAAAAATATTTGATGATGTAACTTG
>NZ_JAUBTK010000159.1:0-6567 GCF_036702455.1 Microcoleus sp. D2_18a_D3 | reverse complement strand
CTGATTTTTCGCTCATCTGACTACATTACCATATTTCTCGGCTCTTACTCTCACTATTTTTCACCTGAATCCTTACCAATTATTTTTACAAAGTCAGCATAATTCATACCTATCCGATCTTCACAGTGGGCTTCAAAAATTAAGAAATCATATTGATGAGATATATGCTTTAAGAAATAAAGTTGATTCAAATCAACGTTTACTAAAGAAAGTAGTTGTCGAACAAGGGAGTCAGATTATTGACTTAGATTCTTTAATCTCTCCCAAGTTTCTCAACTTAACTAGGGATATTTCTAATCAATTAGAACGTTGGAATAATGCTGATTGTCAAACTAAAAACCAGTGCCAAACATTAGCATCTGATTTAAAAGTAGTGAAAGACAAACTAAAAAATGCTCTAATTAGCCGAAAAAAAGATTTAGAAAATATAAACCCAGAAACTTATTATTATATAATTTTAGTAGTGTTGATACTTTCATTATTCGTTAGTGTGTTTATGATTTTTATTTATGATAAAACAAGAGGAGCAATGTTATTCAGTGTAGCATTATCATTAGGAATATTTATATTTTTAATTACGTTTTTCATATTATTAATACCACTAATATTTATATTGAGTAGCAGACACAAAAAAAAGCAAAAAATAATCTACTTTTTACAAAATTTAACCAATAATTGGCAAGAATGACATATCAATCTGACCCTATATGCTTTGAAATTTATCCTCAGCGGACTATTCAGGATAACTCTCGCCCAACTGAACTCCGTAAAAACCTCCTGCAAACCCAACAACAGCTAATTAGCTCAATTAGCCGCCTCGGTACTAACCTAACAATTTCCCTCCGCTATATTTATGACCCCAATCAATCCCCTAAACTCAAAACCTACCTTTTAATCGCTCGCCCCCACAACACCCACACCGAAGAACATTCCGAACAAATCCTGAGCCTCCTCACCAAAGGCAAATTAAGCCAATTCTTCACCCTCACCCCTCAACCGAACCTTACCCCCTTCCAAAACTTAGACTGGGTGCAAGTGATTGGCAAAATTCTCAAACATGAGGAATTAATCGCACCCCAAAATTACTATCTACCTCACCTATTCGAGGCAAATCAAACCAATGATATGTCAGCAGTCTGCGAAGTCCTCCACCGCTTAGACAGCAAACTCATTTTAGAAATCACCCTGCAAACCTATCACAACCCCAATCAAAAATCCTTGTGGGTAAATGCCATCAACCAAATGCTCGCTCAATTAGAGAAAGTTAACGCCAGCACCAGCGGAATCAAAGACAACATTCTCTCAGTCACATCAGCACTCTACCAAAAATACCAACAGTCATATCCCAACAGCGACCTATTCCAATATAGCATCAAAGCCTTAGCCGAAAATCGTGCCGATGCTTTTCCCGTCCTCGACACCCTCATCAATCACGCCATCAAAGAAACCGCTCACGGGAAACGATGCCGAATCATCCAAATTAGCAAAGATAAACCCGGATTTTCCGAAAGCTTGCAAGCCACAAAAAACGTAGATATTTCCAGTGCTATTGAATGGGAAGGCTGGCACAAAAACAACAGTGAAATGTCTATTTCACAGGCAATTCAGCCGCAAAAAAAAGGATTAGCAAAATTCGGCCATTCTGTCCCTTTTCCCGACAAGCCATCATTCAACCATCAAAGTCAACCACCAATGATAGGTGGTATCAACTCAGAGCAAAATCCAAATCTACCGCAACTATATAATGCTGTTTCAGATGGTTCAGGTTTAGCGAAGTTGTCATCAACTCCGTCCCCATCTCGGATGGTTGATTTAAAGCCCTTGCACCGACTGGCGACCGTTCAAGAAATTAGCGGGTTTTTCCGCATAGCTGTTCCGAAAGTTGACACTAATACTTTCCTTGAGGGTAACGCGAATCAAATACCTCAAGAATTTATTGAGGTATTCACGATAGAAAAGGTGCTTAGGAAATATAGAGAAAAAATTACGGAAGACACCTATGTAGTGGGAATTGCTGAAGATGGAAAGGTTTGTATTTCCGATTTTTCCAAGATTCCCCACCGGATTATAGCAGGAGAAACCGGATCGGGTAAAACTAACTTTGTCACTTCAGTTATTTATCAATTTTTGTATGCCAATCCATCCCGTCAAATTTATATTGTAGATTTTCAGGCAGGTTTACACTACCAATTCATTGTAGACCAACAGCCGACCGTACAAATGGTAACACAAAATCAAGACTGTGCCAAACTGCTACAAGAGTTGTGGAACGAACATGAAAAGCGCCGACAGGAAATGCTAACAAACCGAGTCAGGAATCTGAATGACCTTAAAGAAAAACATGGAATTATTAAGGATCGTATCCTTCTGATTATTGATGAAGCATTTTATATCAAAATGGCTGAAAGAGACGTTAAGAAAACCATTGAGACACATCTCAATAACTTAGCCGCTCAAAGTCGTGTAACTGGAATTCATATCATCTACTGTAGCCAGACTCCAACATCTGATATTATTGACTCACAAACTTCAAATAACATGGGAGAAAAAGTTATTTTTAGAATTAATTCTAGCACAGATAGTAACAGATTACTGGGTGAGGCAACAGCAGCCAGTTTACCCGTAGAACCTAAAGGTAGAGCAATCTATAAAGGGTTAGACGGACAGCCAAAACTTGTGGTTACTCCCTATGTCCCGGATGACATTTGGGAAAATTCCTTGATTTAGATTAGAATAGTATTAATAGTTTTGGGAGTGAGAGCATGGGATTACTAGAGCAAATAGAAGACTTTCAGGCAACTATGGATAAAGTCCTAGAGTTGGTAGAAGAAACCAAAGCCTTAGCTGGACAGATAGAAGATACACCGCCTCGTGATTTACCAGCTAAAATGAAAATAATTTTTGAATTTTGTTCAGATGGGATTAATAAGCTCAATGAGGCTATTGGACAAGCAGAGGACATCCAGAAGACTGTAGGAGGCTAATGGGAATTCAGCAAGAGTGCGATGTGCTTCAGTCAATGCTCACTCAAGTTCTTGATAGCTTGGCTGAGGCGCAAAGTCGTGCTAAGTCTTTACAAGATGGCGATATATATGAGCTAAACCGAGAGATTTCAGACATTCGGGAAATCTGCTGTGAGGAAATGAGCCGCCTAAAAACCAGTCAGAATCAGATCGAATTAATTCAAGAGATGATTGGTAATCAAAGTTTTTTGGCTTCAATCATCTTGCCCACAATTAGCTTAGCCAATACTTCGGCTGATACTTCTATTATCACAAGTATCATCACAGATTTGAAAAACAATCCTTTGGCTTACAAGACTTTGCCTTGGCTCAAAATGTTAGGAGACTCAGGAGAACTAGCAGTCTTGAAAGTTTTGTTAAACGCTGACAGTGAAGATCAGCTTGATTGGTCGGAAGTGCAGATCAAACCGAAGCTTGAATCGAATTCGGGTAAAGAACTAAACCCCGATTTTTATGTAAGTTCCTGCCATCTTATTTGTGACGCGAAAGCTTGGAAACCTGCCAATCCCGAACTAGGCAGAAAAAGTTCAGTTGAGCTAAATGTCAGAAGCCTCAAGGCAACTGCTGAAAAGTATGCTGATGCTAAGTGTCTTAACGAGGGTGGCGAGATGAGACTTTATTTCCCTGAAGATACCTACAATCAGCAGAAATCTCTTCTCGACAAGCTGGAATCGGAAGTGCAGTCAAAGTTCAGCAATGTTAAGATTAAAATGTGCGCGATTCCAGGAGTCAACTACCAGGACTTAAGCCGCCAGACAAGATTTCGCTATACGTTTCTCAAGTGGCTTGGTTCGCCCAAGTAAAAAAAGTGCTATTCAGTGCCGATCGCACCTTGGAGTATGACTCAATCTCCTGCGACAATATCCATCGCTCGCATCCTCGAACAAAATGCCGAATCTGTACTGATTTGGGTAAACAACATATTTTCTGGTAAAACCGCGCAACCCCAAGACTTTAACTGGCTATTATTAGCCGATGTTTGCTCTGAAGCTGCTCGAAAAAGTCAAAATGGTTCAGGTTTTCCCGATCGCACATGGGCAGAAGTAGCAACCGCAATTTACGATCGGCTAGCCAATGATGCCGATCGCAAAAAACCAGGTAGCGGTGAGTCTTTTACGATTTCCTCAATGATGCTGCGGGCTGGGGCGATAGAAAAACACGGAGTAATTTCCGGTCATCCTGTTCTCGATGTTAACTTAATTCTACAATGGTTTTGGAACAACATCAAAGAGTCGTGCGAAGATGTGGAAAAAAAAGCAGCTAATTGGAAAACGCTACCCATTGCAGAAATTCGCGAGTTAAGACAACTTAAAAATCGATTGAAAGTTATCGCAGCCCTCGCTGACAGCGAGCAATATGTTTTAGATGAAAATCTCAACAGTTGGCTTTCCCTGCGGGAGAAACTACCGTAAAAGTGCGGGTACTCATCACGCAACAACTTCTCACCGTATCAGCCATAATAGTAACAAGTGAGTTTGGTAAAAGCGAGGAAATAACTATGGTTACTGCTACTGCTGTACAAGATAATTTTACTTTAGAAGAGTTCATCACCGAGCCGCCCGACAACATGGAATTGGTAGACGGTAAACTTGTGGAGAAAAATGGCATGACACTAAAGACCGGTAAAATTCAGTCAAGGCTAAGTCGTTACTGGGGAGACTATAAAGATTCCAGCGGACAAGGGGGAGAAGCTTATGTCGAAGTTCCTTGCCGCACTAACCAACAAATTCGCCGCCCCGATGTCGCTTATCTCACACCAGAATTAGTTGCAGAGTTTGGCAATCTTGCCACTTTACCCCAAAGTTTCTCTTTAGTTGCCGAAATAGTTTCACCCACCGATATCGCTGAAGATGTCTTTCTCAAAGCACAGGAATATTTAGAATCTAGCTGTCAGGAAGTCTGGTTAGTTTTTCCCGAAAGTCGTTTAATATTCGTGATGACTCAAAATCAAATATTGACATTTCGATCCGGCGATACCGTCCGCACCCAACAAATCCTGATCGGTTTTAGCATCGATGTCGATCGATTGCTAGCTTAAACTAAATTCTACAACCTTTCATGTAGCAGCACGCAACACAAAACTCTCCTCTACCCGTTGCACCAGTTCTGAAATCAAATTGCTACAATATGTTTAAGACTCCTCAGTCCGCCTTCGCGGACTTCGTTTGTATAGCATCGGAATTCTATTCGGTGGTATTGAATTAATATCCCACCATTATCGGAGCAAACCGCCATGTCAGACGACTTTTCCTTAGACGAGCTTTTAAATAGAAGTTACTACGCCTTCAAAGACGCAGAAAACCAAGTGGGACAGTGCAATGTTTTAGTCATCGGCAAAACCGGCGTTGGCAAAAGTACCCTAATAAATTCCGTTTTTCGCCAACGCTTAGCAGAAACCGGAGTCGGCCGCCCCATCACTCAAGGCATTCGCCAATATACCAAACCGAATTGCCCAATTACAGTCTACGATACTCCCGGACTCGAACTCAATGCCGAACAAATTAAAGTTATTCAATTAAACGTTGCTAAACTGATTGAAGACCAAAGACTCCTGCACCCAAAAGAACACATTCACGTCATCTGGTACTGCATCAATCACAGCGCCAATAGAATAGAATCTGTGGAAGAAAGCTGGCTAAAAGAAATGGAAGTCAAAGATGTACCAGTGATTTTAGTTTTGACTCAAACTACATCTAAAAAGCCCAGCGAGTTTTTCAAGCAACTGGAACACATGAATTTGCCCGTCAGTCAAATCATCCCGGTGATGGCTGAACCGGAAGAAATTGATGAGGATTATACAGTAAAATCTCACGGTTTAGATAAGTTGGTAGATGCAACTTTTCAACTGCTGCCGGAAGTAGCTAAAAAAGCTTTTGTTAAAGAACAAATTGCAAATATTGCGCTCAAATCCGATATGGCATTTAAATATCTAAGTGCTTATGTTGCAGGTTCTGCAATTGTCGGTGCGACTCCTGTACCCTTTGCTGATGCGCCGATTTTGATGACGATGCAAACGGCAATGATTGCTAATATTACAGTGATTTTTGGAATGCCCTTTGATAAGGGGTTTATTTCGGCGATGCTGTCTGCTATTAGCGGCGCTGGCGGGGTTACTGCTGTCGGCAGAAGTATTGTTACTAATTTGATTAAAATGATTCCTGGTGCGGGTACAGTTGTCGGCGGTGCTATCTCCGGTGCAACCGCAGCAACTCTCACGCTTGCTCTAGGTTTGGCTTACATTGAAGTGCTTAAAGCTTACATGAAAGCTCAAGTTAATGGCGAACAACTTTCTTTGCAACAGTTAACCAAGATGTTTGTGGAAATGTACAAGGAGTATGCTAGTTCTGGGCGTAAAACTTTGAAGGATGAGCAACCGAATCAACCTAAGCCTCCCAATCAAATTAATATTGAGTAAATTGGGCATGGGGCATAGGGCATAGGGCATAGGGCATAGGTTATTTGTTAGTTCGTAAGGATTCAGGTGAAAAATAGTGAGAGTAAGAGCCGAGAAATATGGTAATGTAGTCAGATGAGCGAAAAATCA
>NZ_JAUBTK010000158.1:0-6843 GCF_036702455.1 Microcoleus sp. D2_18a_D3 | reverse complement strand
TCTGATTTTTCGCTCATCTGACTACATTACCATATTTCTCGGCTCTTACTCTCACTATTTTTCACCTGAATCCTTACCCAAAAACAAACTTCCGCCCCAACAGCCAGAACGAAAGATAAAGTAGTTTTTTGGGTAATGTCCAGCGGCAGGAAGGGCACAACAAAAAAGACTGCCAACCACGGTAGAAAAGATACGATAAATAAAAACAAACCGAGCTTTTGCATAGATTCACATAATACAGCTTTGATATCCCCTTTATCTCTTAGTCCGCTTGGAGTTGACTTCGCACCAATGTCAGCAACAGGCAAGATGCCTGTTCCACAAGAACATTTAGTATTTGTGGAACAGGCATCTTGCCTGTTCTGGAGAATGGTTCAACAAATGACTACAAACTTAATTGCGAAGCATCTCAAACTCAATTCTTAATCCCCGTTGCCGCAATCCCGCGAATAAACTGCCGCTGACCGGCCAAAAACAGCAACACCACCGGTACAGTTCCAATTACCACCGCCGCCATCAACAACTGCCAACTGCTTGTAAACTGTTCCTGAAATTCCGCCAGAACTAACTGCACAGTCCGCAACTCCGGCCGCGTCGTAAACACCAGCGGCTTAAACAAATCGTTCCACTCCCCGATAAACGTAAACAAAAACAGCGTCACCAAAGCAGGGCGGGCCAAAGGTAACATCACCTGCCACAAAACCTGCCAGCGGTTAGCCCCATCCAGCATTGCAGCCTCCTCCAACTCCACCGGAACAGTCATAAAATACTGGCGCAGCAGAAAAATCCCAAAACCGTTAGCCGCCGTCGGCAAAATCAACGCCCCGTAAGTATTCAGCAGATGGCCCCACTTCAAAACCAAGAAAATCGGAATCACCAAAAGCTGAAACGGAATAGCCAGCGTCGCCAAAACCCCCAAAACTAGGGCCTGTCGCCCGCGAAACTTCAGCCGGGCCAAGGCGTAACCGGCCAAAGCAGAAGTCACAACCTGAAAACCCGTCACTGCGATCGCCACTAGAGTAGAATTAAGGAATGCCAACAAAAAATTGCCCCGTCGCCAAGCCTCGTGATAGTTCGCAAAAGTCAAGCCTGTGGCCTTGACACCAACACCAGATGGTGATAAAGAAACCAAAAATACAGCAGCCAGTGGCAGCAGCACCAGCGCAGCCCCCGCCAGCAAGCAAATAAAACTCAGCAATTCCAGCGCTTGAGATCTGTCAAAGGATTTACCCATAAATTTGTGAATTAACCTAAAATAATAAGCCTGTGAGGTTCTCCAACCCGATCGCCTCCCAGAGGATTCCCATACAACATAATATGTGGTAGAGGGAAAGAAGGAGTACCCAGCGAGGAAGTTGTGGTTAGGATATAATGTTAGAGATAGATTTGGTACTGTAAAACCTTTAAAGGTGGAGACATAGACCGTATTTCTATCATCTATTTCCGGGCAAAAGATCGACTAACGACTAATTCCAGTAATTAGTAAATAGATAGCATTCTAGCGATAGTCTTTCTGGAGTGTTCGAGGGCAAAAGTCCGGCCAACACGCTGAGGACGCCAGTTTTTCCCGGATAGTCAAAGAAAAGTTCTTTGTCGAAAGAATCCTCAGCTATAATCTGTGATTTAGATGGGGTGCGTTCAAAATAGGTAAAGTGTTCTGTCACTGACCCCCCATTTTAAAGGGGTTTCCAAACATCCCGCAAGCTTATATAAGGAGACTAGATATCTATGCCCCAGCTTGAGGCCAGCCCAACAATTGACTTTCAAACCGAAACTTACAAAGATGCTTACAGCCGCATCAACGCCATTGTGATTGAAGGCGAACAAGAAGCTCACGACAATTACCTGACACTGGCCGAACTGTTGGCTGACAAAAAAGCAGAGTTAATTGGCTTGTCCAAGATGGAGAACCGCCACATGAAAGGCTTCCAAGCTTGTGGCCGGAATCTTAAAGTCACGCCCGACATGGCATTTGCCAAGCAGTTCTTTTCGGAATTGCACAAAAACTTCCAGACGGCAGCGGCCCAAGGTCAGATTGTAACTTGCTTGTTGATTCAATCGCTAATTATCGAGTGTTTTGCGATCGCAGCTTACAACATCTACATCCCCGTCGCCGATGACTTTGCTCGCAAAATCACCGAAGGCGTCGTCAAAGAAGAATACAGCCACCTCAACTTTGGGGAAGTCTGGCTGCAAGCTCACTTTGAGGAATCCAAAGCGGAACTAGAAGCCGCCAACCGCCAAAACCTGCCCATCATCTGGAAGCTGCTAAACGCTGTCGCAGACGATGCCCGCGTCTTGGGAATGGAAAAAGACGCTTTAATCGAAGACTTTATGATTGCCTACGGCGAAGCTCTAGGCAACATAGGCTTTAACAACCGCGATATCATGCGGATGTCAGCACAAGGCCTCGCAGCCTAGTTAATTCGGAAATAAAGAATGGGAAAAAAATTAAAAATTAAAAATTAAAAATGGGATAACTCATTTTAAAATATAAATTTTTAATCTTCCCATCTTCCATCTTCCATCTTCCATCTTCCACCTTCCATCTTCCTTCATTTGACAACTTAATGTTTGGTCTAATCGGTCACTTAACCAGCTTAGAACACGCCCAATCAGTAGCTAACGAGCTGGGCTATCCAGAATATGCCGATCAAGGTCTCGATTTTTGGTGCAGCGCACCGCCTCAAATAGTTGATCAGATCACGGTAACAAGCATCACTGGACAAAAAATAGAAGGGCGCTATGTGGAGTCCTGTTTTCTGCCAGAAATGCTAGCCACTCGCCGGATTAAAGCAGCCACTCGCAAAATCCTTAATGCGATGGCACACGCTCAAAAAAACGGGATTAACATCACTGCTTTAGGCGGCTTTTCTTCGATCATTTTTGAGACTTTCAACTTGCAGCAAATTAAGCAAATTCGCAATCTCAAGTTGGAGTTTGAACGCTTCACCACTGGTAACACTCACACGGCTTATATCCTGTGTCGCCAAGTAGAAGAAGCAGCCCCTAAATTGGGGATTGAACTTTCAAAAGCCACGGTAGCCGTTTGTGGTGCTACTGGCGATATTGGCAGTGCTGTGTGTCGCTGGCTCAATGTTAAAACAAATGTAGCAGAATTGTTGCTCATTGCCCGCGACAAAGAACGATTACAAGATTTGCAATCGGAATTGGGCCGAGGCAAAATTATGGACTTGGAAGAAGCCCTCCCCCAAGCCGATATTGTAGTCTGGGTAGCCAGTATGCCCAAGGGAGTAGAAATTGACCCTAAGACATTGAAGCAACCATGTTTATTGATTGACGGTGGCTATCCGAAAAATCTGGCAACTCAGGTTCAGCATCCCGAAATTTACGTACTCAATGGCGGGATTGTGGAGCATTCCCTCGATATTGAGTGGAAAATTATGAAGATTGTCAATATGGATGTACCGGGCCGACAGTTGTTTGCCTGTTTTGCCGAATCAATGCTGCTGGAATTTGAAAAATTGTATACCAATTTTTCTTGGGGACGGAACCAAATTACTGTGGAGAAGATGGAGCAAATCGGTCTGATTTCTGTCAAACACGGTTTCCGACCTTTATTAATGTCAGTTTGATGTTAAGAGTCAACAGTTAAATTGGAAAATTTAACTGTTGACTTTTTCTTTGGCATCGGAATAATATTTTTCGGAGTGCAGCACGAGCGGGAAGCTCGCGCTATAGGATAATGATGATGTGACCAAATTTGATATCATACAAAATTTAAAACTCAAAGTTTCCAATTTGGCCGTCTTTTTTAGCATCCCCTGACAGGGTAGGATCTCGAAAGAGTCGATCGACAAAACCTGACAAAACCTTCCTTATAGAAATTATCCGCGTGCCAAACCCAGACCGTAAACCCTTACTCTTAGATTTTGAAAAGCCCCTGGCCGAACTCGAAACCCGAATTCACCAGATTCGAGAACTCGCCGCAGAAAACAGCGTCGATGTCACCGACGAAATTCGCAAACTAGAAGCTCGCTCAGCCCAACTGCGACAAGAAATTTTCAGCAGCTTGTCCCCCATGCAGCGGCTGCAACTCGCCCGTCACCCGCGCCGCCCCAGCACCCTCGATTACATTCAGGCAATTAGCGACGAGTGGATCGAGCTTCACGGCGATCGGCGCGGCGGAGACGACCCGGCCCTCGTCGGTGGAATTGCCCGCATAGACGGGCTTCCCACAGTCATCATCGGCCATCAAAAAGGGCGCGACACTAAAGACAATATCGCCCGCAACTTCGGCATGGCGGCTCCCGGCGGCTACCGCAAAGCCCTGCGGTTGATGGAACACGCCGATCGCTTCGGAATGCCAATTTTCACATTTATCGACACTCCGGGGGCTTGGGCGGGCTTAGAAGCAGAACAGCTCGGACAGGGAGAGGCGATCGCCTGTAACCTCCGAGAAATGTTTCGCCTCGACGTTCCCATTATTTGCACCGTCATTGGCGAAGGTGGTTCCGGCGGCGCATTGGGTATCGGTGTCGGCGAGCGACTGTTGATGCTGGAACATTCCGTCTACACCGTCGCCACCCCCGAAGCTTGCGCGGCCATTCTCTGGAAAGACTCTGGTAAAGCTAACTTGGCCGCAGAAGCTCTCAAAATCACTTCCTGGGATTTGAAAAACCTCGGAATTCTCGATCAAATAGTGCCAGAACCGATCGGCGGCGCTCACTCGAATCCCCTCAAAGCTGCGTCCATACTCAAACAAGCTTTGTTAGAAAACTTAGCAGAACTAACACAGCTTACCGGTCAGCAGCGACGCGAACTCCGGTATCAAAAGTTTCGCCACATCGGTGTATTCAATGAAATTTCGGCTTGAGCCGATCGATTCAGAGTTATCAGTTATGAGTTAAAAATTCTTAACTTTAAACTCATAACTCACAGCTCATTATTCTGCGGATCTGTCAGCAGTGTTATAATTTCTCAGGTGACACCGGCTTAACAGTTCTTAATGTTGATCTCATAATTAACTGTTATCACCCGCAGCAGACAGTTGTCTAATTTGCCTCAGAAGGCTGCAACGCTGTAGGGAGTTGCCGAGCGAAAGTATTAGGACACTGAATGAACCATCCAACAACAAAGCAGGCTCTGATTACCGGAGCCAGCAGCGGTATTGGCAAAGCGACGGCTCTAGCGTTCGCCGCCGAGGGCATAAATCTGGCCTTAGTTAGCCGAGAGTCGGAAAAATTAGAAGCCGTTGCCGCAGCAGCCCGAGAAGTCGGAGTGAAAGCAGAAGCTTATCCCTTAGACTTGGCAAAAATTGAGCAAGTGCAAAGCAGCATCAGCGCGATCGCATCTCAATTGGGTTCCGTAGATATCCTAGTCAACAGCGCTGGCATGGGCTACACCGGCTCCTTAACTGAAACGTCCCTAGCCGACTGGCAGAACGTTCTAGACCTCAATCTTACTAGCGTTTGGCAGTGCATTCTAGGAGTTTTGCCGTCCATGCGCGATCGCGGATCGGGAATCATCATCAACGTTTCCTCGATCGCTGGCACCCAAGCCTTCCCCAACTGGGGAGCCTACTGCGTCAGCAAATTCGGTCTCATGGCTTTGTCTAAAACCTTAGCCGCCGAAGAACGGGCTCGCGGAATTCGCGTAACAGCAATCTGTCCGGGTTCTGTCAACACTCCCCTGTGGGACACAGACACCGTGGACGCCGACTTCGATCGCACCGCCATGTTAACCCCAGAAATCGTCGCCCAATCAATTCTGCACGCAGTTCAGTTGCCAGCAAGTGCAGTAATTGAAGAAATCACGCTCATGTCCAACGCAGGAGTTTTGTGAACTTGAGATTTTAGACTGCTGGATTTTTCTCAATTCAACAATCTTTGAATCTCTAGCTATATCCCCCAATCGAAAATCGAAAATCTAAAATCTAAAATCGATTCACCCTCACACCAACTTGTTATGACAATTGCATCTTCCGCCGATTCCAATGGCTCGAATTCAATCTCGACTGACAGCATGAAACTGTTACAAACCGCAGAGAACAACTCCCCGCGCATCCCCACTCGACCAGATCGCAATTCCTCGCACGGTCAAGAATCCAGCGTACCCGTACCCTCAGAAGTAGGGCAAGAAGAAATGATGGAGGCCGTTCGCACCCTGCTGCTGGGAGTAGGAGAAGACCCTGAACGCGAAGGATTGCTCAAAACCCCGAAGCGGGTAGCAGAAGCAATGCGGTTTCTCACCAGCGGTTACAGTCAATCCCTCGAAGAACTCCTCAACGGCGCTATCTTTGACGAAGGTCACAACGAAATGGTACTGGTGCGAGACATCAGCGTATTCAGTATGTGCGAACACCATATGCTGCCGTTTATGGGCCGAGTTCACATTGCTTACATTCCCAACCAAAAAGTAGTGGGATTGAGCAAATTAGCCAGAATTTCCGAGATGTACAGCCGCCGATTGCAGGTGCAAGAACGTTTGACGCGCCAAATTGCCGAAGCAGTTCAGACAATATTGGAACCGAAGGGAGTTGCTGTAGTCATGGAAGCCAGCCATATGTGCATGACGATGCGGGGTGTGCAAAAACCCGGTGCTTGGACGGTTACGAGTGCCATGTTGGGCGTGTTCCAAGAGGAACAGAAAACTCGCGAAGAATTCCTGAATTTGATCCGCCACCAACCGGCATTCTTTTAGTCCGTTGATAGTCGATCGATTGACATTTGATAGTTAACAACAGTTAGGAGTGCGAGCGTCTTCGCTCGCGCATCCGAGTTATATTGTGTCCGGTCGATGGACAGTAAGGAACCCCACGTTTAAAAGCGGGGGCTTTTGGGAAGTCCGGCTCGTTCCGAGCGGTGCAAGAAGAAAGCCCGA
>NZ_JAUBTK010000157.1:0-6938 GCF_036702455.1 Microcoleus sp. D2_18a_D3 | reverse complement strand
TTTGTGAGCAACAGCTTGCCTAAGATTCAAAGGTAGCTACTTTTAGCTGCGCTCATTTTTTAGTCTAAACTACAGTATAAAAGTTAGAAAATTTTAACCGACAAAGCGGGTATGAGAATGCTATTCTTTACTCAAACCGTTTTGAAATGTATCAAGGAACCAAGACATCTATTGATTTGACAATACAGCAGCCGCTGTTGTGGAATCAGTTATCTAGTGTACAGATAGAAGGTGAAAAATTGGGTGACTTTAGCAATCTTCATTCAGGATTTTAATGCTTGTCAAGAAAGCAGATGAAACAGTGGATAAAATCATGTAGCATCTTCAAAAATCAAGTAGCGAATGTCGGGCATTTAGAGAGTGCAGCCACTTTTGGGATTTGGGAATTTTTCTCAAGATATAAGCCTCACCCGTCAAACTTAAACTATTGGGAGGTCAGGCATTACGACAGCAAATATTATAAGTTATATCCAGAACAGCAATCGCCGTATACACTGTCAGTGGTTAATAATAGTTCCAACATACCAATCGTCAAGGATTTGTGAAAGGGATATAAGTAGGTCGTCATGATTATTTAGTAGGATGAGTAGAGCGCCAGCGTTACCTCTCAACCGATCGCACAATTGGCGATTTAATATTTGAGATAGGATGAAAAATCTAAAAACTCAAACAGTCCTGGACGCAAATGGCACAAGGGTAGGCTGCTCGACGGTCGTCAATACCACTCTAGAGCAAGCAGTTTTGAGCCATGACGCACCGTACAAGCTAAAATTTCAAATCTAAAATCTAAAATCGGTATACTTCGTTGCAGCCCTTTCGCCTGGTAAAAAAAAACGGGTTTCGGGGGCAGGGAGGGCGCCCAAGACAGTAAAATTTAAGAGGGAAAATGTGGTTGTTAATTTTCAGCAGACATAGGAGAGAAAGATTTGTGAGTATTTTTAACAAAAAAATTAATCCTTCACCCTTCGCTATTCTGCCATTCAAACAGCCGATCGACCGCACGGCCATCTTCCTCATGCTAGTGCTGAGCGTCTTAATCGGACTGCTGCTGCTTAGCGGCGATCGCACAGCACCCAGAGTGCGAGAATTTACCTGGGAAAACAAACAAATCGGCGCCGAAGATACCGGCTTTATCCTCACATTCTTTCGGCCGATGAACCAGTCCACCGTCGAGGAAAACTTAAAGCTAGAACCCCCCCTCCCCGGTAAATTTAGTTGGGCTGGAAAGCGCATGGCTTACACCCTCAAAGATCCAGCACCCTACGGCGTTACCTACACAGTCAAACTCGCCGGAGCAACCGACAAGTATTTCGGAGAAAAAAACCAAAATAAAGGAACGCTAATGCAACCGTTTAGCAGTTCCTTTCGCAGCCGCGATCGAGCTTTTGCTTACATCGGCGTCCAAGGCGAAACAGAAAGCAGATTAATGCTAGTCAATCTCACCAGCAGCGACTCGAAACCGATACCGCTGACTCCCAAAGATTTAGTCGTTACCGATTTTAAACCGTATCCTGAGAGCGATCGCATTTTATTCTCCGCCACAGATCGATCGATCGCCCGTACTCGCGGCACTCTCAATCAAGAACTATTCACAGTCACCACCGGCCTCAACCCCCAATCGGGCTCAGGAACTCAACAAAAATACCCAGCCGGTAGAATCGACAAAATCTTAGACTCCAAAGATTACCAAAACCTCAAATTCGACCTCTCAGCCGACGGAAAAATCATAGTTGTCCAGCGCGTCAACCGCCGCAATCCCGGCGATTTCAGTCCTTGGATTGTGGAAGAAAAAGTGCCGCCCAGACCCTTGGAAAATGAACAAGGCGGAGATTTTATGATTCGCCCCGACAGCAAATCGATGGTAATATCTCAAAAACAAGGATTAGCGATCGTCCCCCTCAAACCGGAAGCAGACCCAGTAGAATTTTTGCCAAAATACGAACAAGTATTGGGCATGGCCCGCGACAACTCCGCCGCCGCCTATGTTAAATACAACAGCGACTTTACTCGATCGCTTTTCATCTTAGATAACCAAGGTGTAGAACAAGAAATATTGCGTATTCCCGGCAGCATTATGGCCGTTTATTTCGACCCCCGCAAAAACGAAGACAACCAAGTTCAGCGTCTCTACTGTTTGTTAGCCCAACGCCTCAAAACAGAAAGCTACAAAGAACAGCCTTTCATCGCCACCATCGACCTCAAAAAAGAGGGTACTCGTTTGGTAGGAACCATCAAACCGCTGCTGATTTTGCCCAACCAATTAGATACCCAAATCAGTTTATCTCCCGACGGGCTGGCATTAATTTTCGACCAATCAGTCACAGCAGCAACTCCCTCAGCAGCAGACAGTCCCCGCAACGATAGCGGACAGTCGATCGCCACCAGCCGCCTCTGGCTGCTACCCTTAGTAGAAATACCCGCAGATGGTTCTCCCGCAAAACTACAGCCAGAAGAACTTCCCTTTGCCGGCTATCACCCCCGCTGGCTACCATAAATCAATTTTAGATTTGAGATAGCACTGCTGACTAATCACTGGTGACTAATCTAAAATCTAAAATCTAAAATCTAAAATCTAAAATCTAAAATCATTATGACTCCCGAAGAAATTAGCAATACCCTTAAAGACTTATTTGGTGACAGTGTTGAGATGCCTGCTGCCACTTCTTGGCAAGTAGAAACCCCCAATTTTCGCCTGTTAGTCCTCCTTTCAGAAGACGGGAGTTGGCTGCGGATTTTGCTGCCGATCGCCGATGCCCAGGAAGCTCAACCATTTCTTGATAAACTGCTAGAAGCTAACTTTGACACCACCCTCGAAACTCGCTACGCCTTACATCAAAACGTTTTGTGGGGAGTATTTCAGCACAGCCCGGCCACACTCGCGGCCGCCGATTTCTCAGCCGCCGTCGCCAGACTGCTGGCTTTGCAAGAGAGAGGTTTGTCTGACTTTTTCGACGGTTTGATAGAAAACCGCATCCGTCAAATCATCAAAGCTGCGAAGATGCAGGGGCAGTCTGTCGAAACTACCCTTCAGACTTTAGACCGTTTCTACGCAGAGGGATTGATGGGTGAAATGGAACTAGGGCGAGAGTCTCGCGAAAATACTCTCGCCGCTTGGCGGTATCAGCTAGAACGCCTCTGGCCGGAGGTGGAACCCTAAGACGATTGCAGATTGCAGATTGCAGATTGCAGATTGCAAAAAACTGATGACTATCGAGATTCGGAAGTTGCCTAAAGTTGCATTTCTTTGTAGTTGTATAGGAACTGCGGCCGACGGTTAGGATGTTCTTAATTCCACAAACCCTTGCGGAAGATTGCTTCTTCCTTCTCTCCTAGATAACTAAAGCCTTCTATCCGTTACATTCGGTTACATCCGAAGAAAGCGAATCCGTTGCCGAACTTCCTTTGGCCTGGACCCTAGTCTTGACAATTGGAGTCTCAAGCCCCTTGGACGATGGCTAATCCGGGCCCTCCAACCCTTGAAGGATGCCCGTATATTCACTGATAACCCGCTCGCGGTTCTCCAATTCCCTTCTCTCACTGGAAAAATGGTATAATTTATCACAATAATTAGTTATAAATATTAAAATTTTCGGAAAACAGGCGATCGCAGGTATATCATGGTAAAAAGTTTAAAGTGCCTACTCCGTAAGTTACACAAAAGCTTAGATCGTTTAATATTGACTTAGAAACAAAATCTTTAGCAGACAATGCTACTGCGATCGGGTTTTCCCATAGGGTGCTCTTGTAATTTGACAAATTAGCAACTAACCGCTACGAATTACCAGTTACGAATTAAGAGCAACTTAAGTTGTCCATTAATATAATATTTAACAGGGGTTTCATCTATGTTTGCTGTGCGTGAGACTAGCTCGGAGTTATCAGTGTTGCATATACCTGAATTTTGTACTTGGAACCTCTCCTTAGAATCAACTCTCCTAGACCTGCCACTCTCCAACTGCCAAATTGAATTAACTCAACAGGCAAAAGAAGTAGCCCAGGCTTTTGAAGAAAATTCCATGCTTCCCGGCGTCATTTTGACAGATGGGGGTAATTTTGTCGGCATAATATCGAGGCGTCTATTTTTTGAAAAAGTTAACTGCCGCTACGGAGTAGAAATGTTTTTTAAGCGACCAATAGAGGTGCTGTACAAGTTGGCGAGGCCAGAGGAACTTGTACTTCCCGCAAGTAAATTAATAGTAGAAGCAGCCCCGGAATGTCTTTACAGATCAGCCGAATTAATTTACGAACCCGTAGTAGTGGAAATAGCGCCTCAGACCTACAAGCTGTTAGACGTACACCAATTAATGGTCGCTCAATCAAGAATTCACCAATTAACAAATAAGTTACTCCACAAACAAACCCAAGCAAAACTCATCCAAACAGAAAAAATGGCGAGTTTGGGGAGGATTGTAGCAGAAGTAGCCCACGAAATCAGAAATCCGCTGAACTGTATTTGGGGAAATTTAACTTTTCTGCTGTCCTATTTTGAACACTTGCTTCAGCTCATGTCGGTTTATGAAGAAGAATATTCGGCACCGTGCCCCCGAATAGAGGCCCTTAAAAAAGAAATTGAATTTGATTTTTTACAAGAAGATTTGCCGATCACCTTAGAAGGGATGGAGTTGGGAGCCTCGCAATTGCTAAAAATAGTTAACGGGCTGCACCACTTCTCTCACATGGACGAGACAAAACCAGCCGAGACAGACATTCACGAATGCGTGGAGATGACGCTGTTAATTTTGAAAAACCGCTTTAAAAACAGCATAGAAGTGGTTAAAAATTACGGCGAACTGCCGCTAGTTAGCGGCTACTCCGGTCAGTTGAGTCAGGTGTTTTTGAATTTGTTAGTTAATGCTCTAGACGCCCTGACAGAGTACGCAGCCGATCGAGAAATACAGACCGAGTGCCTGGACAACTGGCAGCCCCAAATCGAAATTACCACTAAAGTTATAGAAACCGAACACGGCAAGCTGGCGGCAATTTGCATTGCCGATAACGGGCCCGGCATTCCCCCAGAAAATCACCAGCAGATATTTGACACCTTTTTTACCACTAAACCAGCAGGCAAAGGCACCGGTATGGGGCTGGCTATCTGCAATCAAATCGTCACAGAAAAGCACGGCGGCCAACTGAGAATGCGATCGCAACCAGGCAAGAACACTGAATTTGAAATTCTCCTGCCTATAGTTGGCACAACATGATTAACTTGAGAATATTCTCGGTTGTTCGCTCCTGCGGTGAAATGATAGGGTAGCTTAGTAGTAGGTTCTCAATTCACTTTCTCAGCGTTTCGGCAACTAAAACTTCCAGTGGCAAATAAATTCAGTTCCAAACTCATTGGCCCTTCACTCTCCGAAGGCAGTCATCAAGACCTTTCCCTAGAGTCTACCCTCTGGGATTTGCCCCTGTATGAATTTCAGGTTAAATCGAGCTGCTTGGCCGTGGCAGTTGCCGAAATGTTTGAACAGCATCCCCTAGTGCCGGGAGTAGTCTTGATGGAAGCAGGAGAGTTTGCTGGCATGATATCCCGCAGGCAACTGCTGGAATATTTGCTCAAACCCCAAGGCCCAGAGCTATTTTTGCACCTCCCGCTGAAAGTTCTCTACAGTTACGCTCGCCTCGAAATATTATTAGTCCCAGAGAGTACAACCATTTTGGCAGCAGCTCCACAAGCTCTGCGTCGATCGCCCGAATTGCAGGCAGAACCGATCGTCGTCCAAATAGACTCCCAATCTTACCGCCTCTTAGACCCTAACGCGCTAAACATCGCCTACTGGCAAATTCGTGGGATCGAAACTCAAGTCCGCTACGAAAGAGCCCAAACTCAAATGATTCAAAGCGAAAAAATGGCTAGTTTAGGGCGTTTAGTCAACGGAGTAGCCCACGAAATTTTAGATCCGGTAGGCTTTATTTGGGGGAATTTAACCTACGTCAGCGACTACAGCAAAAACTTGATGGAATTGCTCTCAGTTTACGACGCATATTGTACTGACCCACCGCCGGAAATAGCGCGGCTCAAAGAAGAGATCGACTATGACTTTTTGCAAAACGATTTCCTCCGAACTGTTGCCAGCATCAAATCAGGAGCAGAACGTTTGAGCAAGTTGGCTACCAGTTTGCAAAACTTCTGCCACATCGACGATATTTATCCCAAACCAACCGACTTGCACGCCAACATAGACAGCATACTTTTGCTGCTCAAAAGTCGTTTGACTAGGGAAATCCAAGTAGTAAAACACTACGGCTACCTGCCACCAGTCCCCTGCTATGCAGGACAGCTAAACCAAGTATTTATGAATATATTGACCAATGCTATTCATACATTAATTAATGAAGCAGTCGGTCAAGAATTGGCGAAAGAGTTCAAAGGTGGAGGACTCAGAGACGCCGATCGCCAGCCTAAAATTGAAATCACAACTCAAGTCTGCTGTCCCGAACCTGCGCCGGATTTAGACAAACTTCATGTTCGCTGGGTTTCGGTTTGCATAGCGGATAACGGGCCAGGAATGTCACCTAGCAAGTACAAAAAAATCATAGAATCATTCTCTACGGAAAAACGCGCTCTCAAAGAAACCAGTTTAGCCGTTAGCTATCAAATTGTGACGGGCAAACACGGCGGTGCATTCAGAATGCGATCGGAGTTAGGCAGAGGCACTGAATTTGAAATTTTATTACCCTTAGCTTAAAGAAGTCAGTAGTCATTAGTCATTAGTCATTAGTCATTAGTCATTAGTCATTAGTCAGTTGTCAGTAGTTATTGGTTATTAGTTATTAATTATCATGAAAAATACTGGTACATATAAATTATAGGCAATCTTCTGTAGAAAAACGGCAATGCTGTGTCCCTAGCTGAAAACGGCTGTAATACCATTTTTTTAAAGATGTGATAGACTTATGTAAGAAGTAAAGGAGCCAATAAAAATGTCTGGTCGCCCTAA
>NZ_JAUBTK010000156.1:0-6995 GCF_036702455.1 Microcoleus sp. D2_18a_D3 | reverse complement strand
TATTTTGGCGAACCTTAGCAATGATGTTAGAGTCTAGAATACATAGATAATGTTTTTTGTCAATGCGTAAGTCCTATATTATTTTCACCAACACGGCTTAAAACTATATTCAGAGTGTCGGGTTGAATGCTGTCTCTCATTTCTTGAGTAATCGCAATACCCTCTACAAACTGAGTTAAAATTTCACCCGTCACTTTTGAAAATAAATTGAGTGCTGAGTTTTTAATTGTTGTTTTAATTTCCTCAAATCTCTCAATTACATCATTCATTCCAAATTGGATCAGCTTACCTTCTCCTTCCCCAAGGCCTAATCGCTCAAATCTCTCATCTTCGTATCCTAAATTTTTTAAATCTTCTTCGATTCTTCTATAGGTTGGAAAATATAAAACTGACGCGTTCAAGTTTTCTTGAATTGTGGCTCTAATTGTATCAATTTTACTTTTTTGCTTTATTTTTTCTTCGTCTATATTTAAATTCAGTTCTTCCATCAAGCTGCTCAAATATTTAGATGGAATTCTACCTCTATCTATTAATTCAAGTATACTTCCCCGAGCAGATGCAGGGGATAAGCTTTTGCTAATCTCTTGCAACCTCTTTATTTCTCGAAGAGTTAAATAGCGTCTAAGAACCGAAAAACTATCAGCATTATTATACCACGAATTTAAGTCACTTTTATTAATTTCAACACTAGGGGCTGAGGTAAACTCAAGAACTACTGACTCAAACTCCACGGTACTTAATTTATCAAATTTACAGGAGATTGAATAGTAAAGTGTATTGAGGATGGTAGTTTTCCCAGAACCATTTTCGGCAATCAGAATTAGTGCTTCTTTATCAAAAGGTATCGCCACATCCTTAAAGCCAAATAAGCCGTTAATTGCAAATGACTTTAACTGGCTGGAGTTGGGGTGTTCACCTAGTTGCATAGTTAAGTTGTCCAGCTTTTGAACTTTTATCCATCATAGTCAACAATTAGAAACACAACATCGGCATAACTGTTTATTACATTGCAAGTGCGGTCTAGTACGCGATTATAGCGTATGAAACCGCAATTGTTTCTGTTTACCAATCTTGGCTGCGGAGCCGGCGATCGGCTAAGGCGCGGATTTGCTCGTCGGCGTCGGAAACTGCAAGCGATCGCAACAACGGCACAACTCCCGGATTTTCGGGATAATGTTCGATAATCGCTTCGAGTGCTGTAAACCTGGGATTGTAAGGAAAAGAACCGTTTTGATTATCAACATCGCTCAAAGCTCGATCGCGCAAAAACTCAAACATTCCCGGCTCGTCTTTCCATCCCCGCATTAACTCTACCAGGGCGATCGCCCGCACCTGCGAATCTTCATCTTTTTGAACTCTAATTTTCAGCCACTCGAAAGTTTGAGACTGATTTGTCCACCCGCGCGCTAACTTTTGCAAAGCGATTTGCCTGACAGCCGGACTCTCATCGCCCTCTGCTTTCGCCTCCAGCAGCATCCAAGTTTCAGGATTGTCAGGCCAGTTGTAAGCAAGTTCAAGCACCGCCGCTTGCCGCACCAGCGCTTCCCCAGAATCGATCTCAATTTTCAGCCAAGGCAAGGTTTCCGGGTGGTCTGGCCACCCCCGCACGATCGATCGTACCAGCACGCTCAGCAGGTGAGAATCATGCTCCAACTCGACCCGGCTTTTAAGGAAAGGCAGCGTCTCGCCGCGGTGAGACCAGCGTTTTGCGATCTCTTCCACCGCAGTTTCTCGGACGTTCAGGTGTCTGTCTGACGCGGCGAGATTTTGCAACCAGCCAAAGACTTCTAGACTGCCTGACGCCAGTGCCGCGACAGCTTCCACTACTACTTGCCGCACAGTCCAGTAATCCTCGGAATCAGCTATTTTTTGCAGCAGGGGCAGGGTTTCTGGGTGGTTGGGCCAACCTGCGGCTATCTGTTGTAGGGCTATTTCTCGCAGGTCGGCGTCGCGATCGCCCAATGCTATATTTTTCAAAAAAGTCAGAGTTTCGGGGTTCCCGGGCCAGCCAGAGGCAATTGCTTGCACTGCTGCCCGCCGGACGCTCGAACTCGCGTCGGACTCGGCTTTAGTTTTCAGCAGCGGGTAAATGTCGGGCTCGCCGGGCCAGTGCGAGGCCAATTCTTCTAAGGCTGCTGTCCGCACTTCTTTGCTGCTGTCGGATTCGGCTAGGGTTTTCAGCAAGAGGCAAACGTCGGCTGCGGCAGGCCAACCCGCTGCCAACTCCCGCACCGCTACGGTTCGCAGGATAGAACTTCCTGTCTCGGCAAGGTTTTTGAGCAGGGAGACCGTGCCTAAAAGGCTGTGCCAACCTCTGGCTATTTCTTGCCACGCTGCGACTCGTACTCCCAAATTTTCGTCGGATTCGGCGGCGGTTCTCAGCACCAGCAAGGTATCTGTGCGATCGGGCCAATGAGAGGCTAACTGTTCGAGTGCTGTGGTGCGGACTGCGGGACTGCGATCGAACTGAGCCAGGGCAGCCAGCAGCGGCAAGGTATCGTTCGTGTCGGGCCAACCCGAAGCCATTTCTCGCACACAGGTCGATCGCACTGCCCAGCTTTGATCGGATTTGGCGAGTTTTTTGAGCATCAGGTAAATTTCTGGCTGGTCTGGCCAACCACGGGCTATTGCTTCAACTGCTGTGGCTCGGACTTCGCCACAGTCACTGGAGTGAGCGAGTATTTTCAGCCAAGGCAGGGTTTGCGGGTCGTTTTTCCAAGTTTGGGCGATCGCGGCGATCGATCGATTGCGAATTTGATAAGTTTCCTGCAATTCTTGAGCGCTTTGATAAAGAATCAGGAAACCCGTACCGTATTGCGATAACTTTTTTAAAGCGTTTAACAGTTTTTTGGCGGTTTTTTTATTAACATCATTTTTCACTTTTAACAGGCATTGCGCTGCTAAAAACAAATTAATAAATTTTTCTTGTTGACCGTTCTGATCTGTGAGATATTCTATAATTTGGCTCGCTGTTTCTTTGTCGAGCTTGGCTGCAATTTCTCTGAGGACTTCGTGCAAAGATTCGTCCCGCCAGTGCTGGCCGAAAACTTGTATGTTGAGCTCGCCCCAAGTCAGTTGACCGATTTTGAGTTGGGCATAGATTAACTCTGCTACAGTCTGGGGATTATTTTCGGAAACAAGTTTTTTTAACAACATACCGATATCCTGCCCCTTGAGTTTGTTTGCATTGAAAATCCGAAACCAGCTCCAGTATTAGTTTAGATTTTTTTGAGCGAGCCTGAAGTATGGAACCAATCGACTCCATCTTATACGAAAAATACTGAGTCGGGAGGGCCCCAATGCAAAATCCGCCAGCAGCCACAGGAATGTTAGGTGTTGGCGGATGGCGATCGAACAATTAAGCCGCTGAATCTAGCTAACAGCTACTTGGACGCGATCGGCAGCAACCCGAACCGCCAAAGTCGGAATTTTTACCGTTTCATCGTCCAGACATTGCCCGGTAGTCAGACTAAAGTTTTGTTTGTAAATGGGAGAAGCAACTTTGAGAGTGCCGTTGCGATCGCCCACAATTCCCCGCGACAAAACAAAAGCTTTGCTAAACGGGTCGTAATTGCTAAGCGCATACACTTCATCCCCGTTTCCCACTCGGAAAATCGCCACTTGTTCGCCTTTAACTAAAGCACAAACTCCAGTATAAGGGGCGATCGCATCCAGAGAACACACATCTACCCAAGTAGTCACAGTATCCGAAACTTGTAATGATTGAACCATCTTCTTTTCCTGTTATTTTACTTCAATCTCGTTCCCAGTCTCCGGCTGGGAACGTAGGTTTCGAGGCTCTGCCTCGCCTCGCCGAAGGAGGCAGAGCCTCCCGGAATTCATTCCCAGGCAGAGCCTGCGAACGAGATTCTTGCTCCCTCCCCTGATTCAAGGGGAGGGCTGGGGAGGGGTTATTCCAAAACTCCAGCCAGAGCCTTTTCATGTTCGTTAGCCGGCCGCGTTTGTCCCCGTTCCGCAACACGAACAATACTCGGATCGGGCAAATCGGAATTCACAAAATGCTGGAACCGCTGCACCTTGTTTGGGTCTTCAATCGTGGTTTTCCACTCACATTGATAAGTGTTCACTAAATGTTCCATCTGCGCTTCTAATTCAGCACAAATGCCTAGAGAATCCTCAATTATCACCTGTTTCAAGTATTCAATCCCGCCCTCAAGCTTGTTCAACCAAGTAGCAGTGCGTTCCAATCTGTCTGCCGTGCGGATGTAGAAAACCAAGAATCGATCGATATACTTAATCAGCATTTCCTTATCGATATCCGTCGCCAGCAAAACCGCGTGCTGTGGCTTAATGCCGCCATTGCCGCACACGTACAAATTCCAACCATTCTCTGTCGCAATTATCCCAAAATCCTTGCTTTGAGCTTCCGCGCATTCGCGAGTGCAACCAGAGACAGCAGATTTGAGCTTGTGGGGCGATCGCAAACCACGATACCGCAATTCAACCTCGATCGCCAAACTCGTTGAATCCTGCACCCCAAAACGACACCAAGTGCTGCCAACACAAGATTTTACAGTACGCAGAGCCTTACCGTAAGCGTGTCCCGACTCAAATCCCGCATCAATCAACCTACGCCAAATATGCGGCAATTGATCCACGCGAGCTCCAAACAAATCAATCCGTTGCCCGCCAGTAATCTTAGTATAAAGCCCAAAATCCCTGGCAACTTCCCCCAAAACAATCAACTTATCCGGCGTAATTTCTCCCCCCGGTATGCGCGGCACCACCGAATAAGTACCGTCGCGCTGAATGTTTGCCAAAAAGTAATCGTTCGTATCTTGCAAGCTGACGTGAGACTTCTCTAAAATATGGTCATTCCAAGTAGAAGCAAGCATCGAACCAACAGCAGGCTTGCAAATTTCGCAACCCTTACCTTTGCCGTGTCTTTCAATCAACTCCTCAAAAGTTTTAATCTCTTGAGAGCGGACTAAATGGTACAATTCTTGACGAGAATATTCAAAATGTTCGCAAAGATTATTTTTGACTGCAAACCCAGCTTTTTTCATCTCCGCCTTGAAGATATCCGTCACCAAAGGCACGCAGCCGCCGCAGCCAGTCCCAGCTTGAGTGCATTTCTTGACGCTGGCAACATCGGTTAAATTATGCTCGCGAATCGCTGCACAAATCTGCCCTTTGGTAACATTATTGCAAGAACAAATTTGAGCCGAATCCGGCAAACTGTCTACTCCAAAACCCGCCGGGACTCCCCCTTCTCGCGGTGGCATTAACAAATCTTCGGGATGCGGCGGCAGAGCAATTTCATTTTGCATGAATTGCAGCAAAGTGCCGTAAGCCGAAGCATCTCCCACGAGAATTCCGCCTAAAATCCGGCTGCCGTCTTGATTTAAAACTAATTTTTTGTAAATGCCTTGGAAGGTGTCAGTGACAACAATCTCTTTAGTATCGGCAGACTTGGGAAAAGGATCTCCAAAACTAGCGACATCCACCCCCAATAATTTGAGTTTAGTGGACATATCCGCACCTGTAAAAGTGCTTGTAGCCGGGGCATCCTGCCGGCCATCGGCTGCACGGCTCAAAATATCTGCTGCTACGCTTGCCATTGTATACCCAGGCGCAACTAAGCCGTAGATGCGATTTTGATAAAGCGCACATTCTCCGATCGCATAAATGTCAGGATCGGAGGTTTGGCAGCTATCATTTATGATTATGCCACCGCGTTCTCCTACTTCTATACCGCAACTTCTGGCAATTTCGTCGCGGGGGCGAATGCCAGCAGAAAACACAATCATATCTGTTGCCAATTCCGAACCGTCAGCAAACAGCATTTTAGTAACTTTGCCATTTTCGCTAACAATTTCTGTGGTAGATTTGCTGGTATGAACCGAAACCCCCAAATCTTCTATTTTGCTGCGGAGAATTGCACCGCCCATATCGTCAACTTGCACGGGCATCAGCCGCGATGCAAACTCAACAACGTGAGTTTTGAGACCCATATTTTGCAGAGCATTAGCACACTCTAGACCTAACAAACCACCGCCAATTACTACACCAGTTTTGCAATTTTTAGCGTAATCTGACATCGCTTCCAGGTCGTCAATTGTCCGGTAAACAAAAGTTCCTGTAGCGTCTTTACCTTTAATTGATGGCACAAATGGATAGGAACCGGTCGCGAGAACAATTTTGTCGTAGGGAACTTCTAAACCGTTGGCTGAAGAGACTATTTTGTGTTCCCGGTTAATGGCGACTGCTTTGTCGCCGATGTAAATTTGGATGCCGTTTTCTTGGTAAAATCCCGGTGCAACTAAAGATAGATCTCCCGCTGTTTTGCCAGAGAAAAATCCGCTGAGGTTTACGCGATCGTAAGCAACGCGCGGTTCTTCACAAAAAGTAATTAAATTCCAGTGTTTGGCAGCATCCGAGCTGACCATTAACTCTAGGAACTTGTGACCTACCATGCCATTGCCGATTACAATGAGGTTTTTTTTGGCTGTCATTAGAATCTCTTTTATCCCGTTTATCAGTCGTTGGGTTAATTAATATAAGACTTTATTGTAAACTTTTGTACTTATATATACAAAAAATGGAGATTTATGCAATTGTCGAATACTCCCGATTGCATTTTTGCATGATCTGTGCGGACAGTTGATAGTTGACAGTTGACAGTGGACAGTTGATAGTGGACAGTTGATAATTCACAGGCCTGGAGATTGTTCGGTAAAGATCCACTGTGCTTCTGTTCACTGTCAACTGTCATTGAGTTTTTGTTTGGTTGTTTTGATGATGCTGGTTAGTAGTTTTAGGAGTTCTTTTAGGTCGTTTAACATTGATTCACTTTCTTTTGGGGTGAGATAATCGGTTTCTCGAAGTAGCAATATCCAGTATTCTGTTTCGTTGGCTTCTTTGAGGGCTATCGCTAGTTTATGAATAAAATCGGTTGGCTCTCCTGAGTTTATGGTGTAAAATGTACATACTAATACATTTACCATTATGAGCTTCCATCTAGACTATCTATT
>NZ_JAUBTK010000155.1:0-7109 GCF_036702455.1 Microcoleus sp. D2_18a_D3 | reverse complement strand
TCGGGCTTTCTTCTTGCACCGCTCGGAACGAGCCGGACTTCCCAAAAGCCCCCGCTTTTAAACGTGGGGTTCCTTACCCTCTGGACTTTGCTCTGTGTGACGGTACTTTTCCAATCTAGGGAATAACTCGCTAAACCTGCTAAATACTTGGTTTATAGCCTTCACAGGGGTATCACGCCCTGGTAATTCGTTCCAAATCAGTTTCGGGTTATCGTTCCGATCGGATTCAACCTCCAAAATGCCAGCGTCGATATACCACTCTTTCAGTTCTTGCCACAGGTCTTTTGCGTAAACCCGCTCACCCTTACCAGCTTCATACCCAACATCCCTGACAAACTGCCAAAGGTGCTGTGATTTTTCCTGAGCTTCCCGCAAAGCTGCGTCGCCTGAGCCATAGTTAATCCCCTCTTCCAGTATCAGAGGTATCCGCTCCAACATTCTTTTAAGGAAAGCTGGGGCAACTTGGTCGGCAATGAAATCTGGGTCTAGCTTGAATCTGGGGTCAGCTTGTAACTCACCCTTGCTCAAGTCTGGGTTCATGTCGTAGATTTTCTTGAAGCTTAAGATGCAGTAGCGGCTAGTGATAGCTTTAGAGTCGGTACTAATAGACGGCAGGATGTTGCAATTCGCCAAAAAGATGGCTTGCGGTTCATAGGGATATTCTCCGCGACCCTTATGCTCAATTGTCAACACATCCCCGCTGATGAACTGCTTGAGGCTTTGCAGCTTGTCTAATTTCGTTGTGTCAGAATTCTCACTAGACCAGTTGCACAGAGAATTCTCAAGACCGGCTAGGGGAAATTTCCGACCACCATCATAGACCTGGAAGTCCTTTAGAGTTTTACTCGTGACACCCCGTCCCAAAACTTTCACCAACACAGTTCTCAAAGTATCCTTACCGTTACTCCCATCCCCGTGACACAGCAGTCCTTTGACACGGGACATCCTGAGCCGAGCAAGGGGGAGGCATAATGCAGCAGCAACCGTCCTCATAAAAATTTCCCGCTGCTCTGGCTCAAGACACTTTAAAAGGCGATCGCAATCTGTGGTGTCAATATCAGGGTCGTATTTGCACCCCACATAGGTGTAAATCTTGTCAGGACTATGCGGTACAAGAGTATGGGAGCCGTCACGATTGACCATTACTACCCCGTTAGAGCAATTCAAACCAGGCGGGTTGATGTTTTTGATACTTACAGCGCGCCGTTTGACTACCCAGTCGTAAACCTGATCGATACTAGCTGAATTAGCTCGATTGCAGACATAAACACCCTTCACCTTCTCTGAGTAAGTATTTAGCCAATCACCAATGCGACTCTTTTCTGCTTCTTCAGGGCGCTCCTCATAAAACTCCCCTGTGAAGCGGTAAAGGATACCGCCTATCGACCTCCAATGCCCCTCAGTGAATAACGCAGCCTCTGCCTTTTGTATGAAATTTTGCCCTGGAACAGGTGCAGTATCTGGGATGTAGTCGCTTTTACTACTAGGTTCCGACAAAGATACTACATTCTCACACGTGCGCGGGTGAGGAGTTAGAGAATTTAGTATGTCTTGAGCATTGATGCCCTTGCTGTCAATCCAGTCTTTGACATCAAATCCCTGACTCTTTGGCAGATTGTCCCAAACCCAAGAGTCAGGGTCACAGTACAGCCACTGAGCGTCGGGGAAGTGTTGTGAAACTTTGGCCGCATCCTCAACCCCTGGTATGTCCCGGTCGGGAGCAATAACAACCTTCGCACCCTGTAAATCGCTTGTGTCAGTGATTCGCCATTTACCCATGCCGCCGATGCTAGTGGTAGCGGCCAAACCTAAATCCCAGAAAACGTCAGCACACGATTCACCGTCAACGATGAAAATAAGTGCATTGTTTGCGATCGCCTTTTGGACATCGGCACGGCGGTACACCGGGATGCTGGCGCGTTCAACCTTGCCCAAACCCATCACCCAGTCGTTTTTGTCTTTGTCCCAGTGCTGTTGCTTGATATCCTTCTTGCGTCCGTCGCCAAAATCAATCCGACGCACCCTGACAAGTGGGGAACCGTCGCGTTCTGGATATTCCCAGTAGCGAGTATCTGCGGGACGGATGGCTTTCTTTTCTTGAATAGGAGCGTAGTAAAAATGACCGTCCCGATCGGATTTCTTGGTCGCTTCCCAACCAGTAGCGGGCGGTTGGTCACGGTTACAGACTGATAAATTGCCGATGGAGTAGCACCAATCTGACTTACCACAGTGCAAGCAAGGATTGTCTTTGGTTACACGAACGAGATTTCCACGGGTGCTTGAAGTTTGCCCGTCATTCGAGTTAATATTATGGGACATGATGATTTGTCTCGTCTTTCTAAGAGATGGGTGAATTACCTAAAACCGTTGCGCTTGGGCTTCAATCAATAGCAGCGGTTTTTTGGTGTCTAGAATTTGTTGAAAATTTAGAGCATAGGAGAAGCCGCCCCGCGAGTTAGATTGCGGGTGCGATTAAGCTGTCGTTGCGAGCACAGCCACCTATTTCGGCGTCGGGAAGCGGCACAAAACCCTTCGGCGGGCCAGTGGCCTCTTTTTTCAGCTTTGAGGGTAGCTCTACCTTCGTATCAAGATTTTCTCTCTCAACAAGTTTAAGCTTTTGGAAGCCAGCGTTGACTTGGACAAAAAGTTTGTACCTTGCCAGAATCTCTTTCTTGATGAACTCGCAGGCTTCTCGCCAATATTCAAGAAATCGTGGTTTAAGTTTCCTAGCTTCCTCACGTCCTTTAGGCTGATTTGCTCGAAAAAAGAAATCAAACAAACGCTTCAGGGTGTTGGAGGACTGGATCAGTTCCCTAGCTGGAGCTATTAGCTTCTGGATGCGATTAGCCGTGCAAAACTTCCCCACCATTTGTGTGGGGGGTTCATTCGATCGGTCTATTCTTACTGCTGATCCAGAATTATCCATCTTTAAATCCTACACAAATGGTGGACTTTTGGGGCGCTAGCCCTCTCGGAAAACTTAAATTTTCCGGGAAAACTAGCAACCGCTAGAACGCTCTCGGAGTAAGGGATTTCAGCTCAGAAACTTTCAGAAACAATTCGTCGATGTATAACATCGACGAACAACTTCTGAGACCAACCCTACTGATTTTCGCTCTCCGACTCACCGCCCCCACCTTTGACAAATGGCAACAAGAATTCATACTCTGCCTTAGCATCCCGATAAGCTTGGCTACTGCCGGCTGACACTCCCCAAACTTCTTTGAGGATTTTATTTTTGCCTGTGATACCCCTTGCGTAGCACTTGAGAATTGATTCGATTTGTTCTTGTTGCTTAGGCGATAAGTTCACAACCGGTAGTTCGCTAGAATCGCCAGAAGTTTGATTCAATAAGCGCTCTAGTGATTCTTTGATGGAATTTAGTTCTACTTCCTGCTCCTCGGTTCGTTCGCTGCCAGCCAAAATTTGTTCGGCTTCCTGCTTCCGCTGTTCTTCGCTGATGTAGACACTGGTTGCGACTTCATGGGCAACGTCAGCCTCGATCGCCCTAGCCTTCATCTCCTCAAATTCAGCCTCTTTGGCTAACTTCAAAGCGCCCTTGCGAGCCTCAAAGCAGCAAGCAAAACCGGAGACCAGGGCAACACCTTGCATGAAATTGTGCAGGGGGATTTTTCGAGAAAAAACGAACGGTGGTAAAAGCCAGAGGGTAACGCCAGAAAGGCTCAGAACCGATACTTTTAAGAGCGACACAACATCACCCCCACACCGACTAGAGCGCCGACTGTGCTTGCAATTAACCTAAAACGGAACTGCAACAAATCAATTTTTAGGATGGCAATTATCGCATCATCCAGAAGCCACGCAGAGCAAGAAAGTATTAGCTTGAGCGCGAAAAGTGCTTGCACAAATTGAAGTAAATTGGGGTGCAGCGATGCCATCCAACACAAAAGGCTGGAGGCAATCGCAGTGAGTAAAAAAGCATTCCCCAGTGCGATCGCCTTTATCATTCCCGATACCTCAAAATGTTGTTGACGTAATCTTGGGCTGATTGATGTGCATCGAATTCCTTCGGACAATGCCCCCCATCTATTAGCGCGATAAATTGCCCGTCGCGGTAAATGAATTTGTTGTCTCGAAAAATCTGCCAGCCCCAGCCAGCATCCTCGTAAACTCGGACAAAGTAACCGTTGTGCCAGTATCGGGCATCTCTTGAAAGGAGTTTCAGAATCATTCTTTTGCCCCTCCAAGTAGCTTGGCTTGAATTGCTGCAATCCGTTCGGTGGCGCGATTCTCGGCTTTTTGCAAACCGACCCCTAGCTTGGCATATCCAGGAGCCAAGCCAAGCAGGTGTTTTGCCAACCCCACATCAGCTTGTTTTTTTGTCAGTTCTACGCTCGCAACCACTTTCTGATGTTTGCGGTACGCCTTGTGTACTGCGCCGTCCGCTTCTTCAATCTGGCTCGTAGCTTTGAGATATTTTTTCGTGTAACGAGCGCCCTCGACTTTTTCCTTCGCCAATTTCTTCCGCTCGTCGGCTTCCTCTTTGCTGTAGTAGCGCGGGGCTTCGATTATTGCGGCTGTGCGGATAGATGCAAAGTTACCGGGGTTGAGCGGTGTAATTGCCCCCGCATCAGTTGGGGCAGCCAGTTTCTCAGATTTACTCGTGATGGCGTCAGAGATTTCGCCACCGAATAGTTTTGTCATCATGCCCATTATTTTGAAGCTCCGATTTGAATGTTTACGCGGACTGGGGGGAAAAGATTTAAGGGATTGATTTGTCGCCACAGACTCATTGCCAGCACAAACACTCCCGCCGATGCGATCACGAGGGCGATGAGTTGAGAGAAGTCAACCCAGTCTAAAAAGCTGGTGGAATTCTGGCGAGTGAAACCGCACACCGGGAATGAACCGTCGTTAGTCCAGTCGAGGCTGTCTACACTGTCTACATCCCTTGTAGTAAGCGGTTCAGTTATTGTGTCTACAGTGTCTAGCACTGTGTCTAGCGTTTCACCGTCAACGAGGTACAGTTCTAGCAGCGCTTCCCATGTGGCAGTTTTGCTGAGTTTTCCAAACTGTCTGGCATCTTCGTTGGTGAAGCCACGGTCAAAGGCAATCGCCCGGAGTTTGTCGATGCGACGGTAGCTGACTGTAGGTTTAGTCATTCCCGCCCCCCATCTGGCTTAAAGCCAATATCGAGTACAAAACTTTTTGAGACTCAGATATTTGGTGAATAGAAAGACTCAGTGAATCAGGAGATTTGTCCGACCAGGTTTCAAGGAACAGGAGGGCGCTATTGATGGGATGCTCCAACTCTTCAACTTGGGAGTATTGAGTCTCTGTACTTTCTCTCAAGTAGCGCTGAGCCACATGGACAAACTCTTGCCACTGCTGGCATTCCTGAAACCCTTCTAGCGCTTCTATTAAAGCTTCATTGAGTTCCCTAATCGTTTCGCGGTCAATTAAAACAGTCTCAACCGAATCGCAAGTCAATAAGAATTGCGATCGCCCCTCCACAGAGGGGAGTAAATCTGGCATGATTATTTAGCTCCAAACGTTCTAACTCAACGGTTTGGGGAAGTCGTGACTTGGCGAGCATTGCAAGTGCTTGTCAGTCGCGCATCAATCTTCCTCAGTTACTCACGATTGCAGACTTACAGTTCCTTGTCAACACAGGGACTGTAAAGTTTTGTTTCAAATTATTCGGCTAGCAACTCCATCACTTCGTCGGGCGTAATGCCGTAAATAGCGGCTAGCAGTTTGATACTTTTCCCGTCACTTCCCAACTGTTTAAGCACTCCGATCGCACCCATTAAAGGAATAGCTTCCTTTGTGGATTGAGTCAACAAATCAATTGTTGTTTTGGTATTGGCTCGTTTTTTGTAAGTCCCTTCATTCATCTGTATTGAATGCCCTAAACTCTTAGCTCTTGTTTCCTGAGACATTCCCGCCATTTGACCGTTCAGGTTTGCCAGGTGACGTAAAGCGTGAGTTTGACTTAAATTTTTACCCCACCTTGCTAGAACGTCTCGCGCTCTTTGGGCATAAGCCTTAGAAATCGTATTTGGATTATTTGATAACGAATAGATTTCCGGCAGTTGACCAGATTTAATTTCTAAACGTTCTATCAAGTCAGGATGAGTCGGTGCTAGCATCGGCACACATAATCTATAACCAGTTTTAGTCGTAGTGTTTAATAATGTTTTCTCCCCCACTACAGCAATCATTTTTTTATTATTCGACTCGCTTAAGGGTGGGATAGTTACACCATCTTTTGTTTGAAATGGTCTATCAATATTCAGAATTGCAAAAACTTCATGAACTCGAAAACCATACACCAACTGCATTGAAAACACCCACAACCAACGCTGACGAGACTCTAGGTTGTATCGCCTATCGTTAGGAGGGACATTTAGAGCGTCCTCCCGAAGTTTCAAAAAATCGTCAACCGATAAGGTTTGAAGGTCTTCTCTAAACTCTACTTGCGTACCATCAATTTCTTTGAGCTTGCACAACAAATCAACATGACCAATTGTTTCAGCTAGCTTCCGCATGGCGCACAGGCAGTTCTTAAAACATTTAGTACCTTGCTTTTTGCTGTTTAATGCTGAGAGAATATCTGACAAGTTTACAATCCTATCCTCTGGCAACAGCTTGAAATAGTCACCATAAACACATCTCCAAGAATACTGCTGACTGACACTGCTCCTGTCACGCTGCTGACGGCGTTTAGTACGTCCATTCCAGTATTCTTCCTCTACTTTTGCGACAGCCTCACCAAACGTTATCAAATCATTCTTGACGACGTTTTTTTCTAGAATTACATCATCATACCAGGCTAAAAATTGACTTTCACTAAAAAACGATTTTAGTGCACTAGCAACTAAGTGAGCCTTCTTTAGAGCGTCAGTAATGCCTTGCATCGTCAAGTAACACCCACAGGTTTTGTTGACCCGTTTGTCACCTAGTTTGAATTGGAGGGTAATGTAAGACCCCTTAGCCTTGCTATCCTTTTTTAGTCCTACCCCTTTGGGGTGAGTCGAGGGGGGATATTATTCCCCGCCCCTCTCAGTTAATTAGAGTCGATGCCTGTGTTACCACAGGACACCTCTCCTTCAGAACGCGGACGTGCAGCTTTCACTGCATCCGGC
>NZ_JAUBTK010000154.1:4365-7145 GCF_036702455.1 Microcoleus sp. D2_18a_D3 | reverse complement strand
ATATTTGCCCAAATGGAATTATCGAGCCGTACCCCAACCTGAGTAATTCATTAAGTTATTTATTTTTCATTCCTAAGCCGCCAGTTAAAGTTAGAAAACAAGTTAAACGAATATTGGGATACGGATATTTTGGGCAGCAACGATAACTGTACCGTTTACTTTGAAGAGTATTTGCTGGCAGAAACATCAGGGCCTTTGGTTTTGGGGTTGGATGAAGTCGATCGCCTATTTCCCTACACCGAAGTAGTTGAAGATTTTCTGGGGATGCTGCGAAGCTGGCACGAAAAAGCCAAGATTTCCGATATCTGGAAAAAACTGCGGTTGGTAATGGCGCATTCTACGGAAGTTTATATTCCTTTGGACATGAATCAATCTCCGTTTAATGCGGGGGTTCCCGTTGAGTTGCTGGAGTTTGAGAGGCCGCAAATTCATGATTTAGCTCGTTTGCACGGCTTGGAGTGGGATGAGGGGCAATTGCAAAAGTTAATAAGTGCGATCGGCGGCCATCCTTATTTAGTAAGATTGGCAATGTATGAGATTAGTTGTGGCAAAATTTCCTTAACTCAGCTCTTAGAAAATGCGGCATCAGAATCGGGAATTTACAGCAGTCATTTGCGGAAGCATTTGGAAATTTTGCAACAAAATCCCGAATTAGCTTTGGCTTTGAAAAAAGTTGTTAATTCTGCCGAACCAGTTGAATTAGATTCAATGCAAATTTACAAATTGCACAGCATGGGACTTGTGCGGCGGCAAAATAATTATGTCATGCCGCGTTGCAATTTGTACCGCGAGTATTTCTGCCGTGTTTTAGGTTGAAAAGCAGTGATAGTGCGATCGCGCGATCGCGTAGCGTGCATTTGGCATTCGCTTATGAAGAATAAAAGAGACTGACTTGAGCGATCGCTAACTTCACTGACTATTGAAAATAGGGTTTAGGAAACAACACTCATTCCCCATTCCCTATTTTCAATACAGAGCTACTTTCCCAATCAACAGACAGAATTAGCCCCCGGCCAAACCAAGCCCAGTAATGGTGGTTATACTAGCACCATTGTTAATCTTAAGGTTAGTGACAGGTTGTATCCCTTGTATAACACCAATCAATTGATCGGGGGACAATCCCGGATTATCAACGAAGATTCCTCGACCTGATACTCCACCGTCAAGGCTGACCTCCTGCAATTTATAGTTGACTCCTCCTTTAAGCTCGATAGTATCCTGACCGGATGAAAAGTCTTTAATTAAGCCGTAGCCGTTAACAAATGAATTCGGATTGGGAACCTTGAAATCAGTCTCATCGTAGTAGATATTATTGGCATCCCCAAGGACGAAGGTGTTAATTCCAGCACCTCCAGTAAGAATGTCAATTTCTTGAATACCAGGGCTCCCTTCAGAAGAATTAACACCAATTAAAGTGTCATTACCGTCGCCACCCGTGAGAACGTCATTACCGTCGCCACCCATGAGCCTGTCGTTACCGTTTCCGCCATTGAGAGTGTCTTTGCCTAAGCCACCATTGAGAGTATCATTCTGGTTGCCGCCATTGAGAATATCGTTGCCGTTTCCGCCATTGAGAATGTCATTACCGTCGTCACCATTGAGAATGTCGTTGTCTAAGCCACCATTGAGAGTGTCATTACCCTTTCCGCCTTTAAGAGTATCGTTGCCTGAGTCACCATTGAGAATGTCATTGCCATCTCCGCCATTAAGGGCATCGTTGCCGCTACCTCCACTCAGAAAGTCGTTACCGCTTTGGCCATATAGCTTGTCATTTCCCAATCCACCTCGGATGTTGTTGGCAACTGCATTCCCGTAGATGTTGTCGTTTCCAGTCCCTCCAACGGCATTTTCAATGGTTGCGCCGAGAGCGATCGCCACATTGTTTTGAGCATTGGCATTACCATTGGCACCGATAGAACTGAAACCACCTGCAACTAAGTCAATGACTACATCCTTAGTTTGGTTAGCGGCACTGATTTGGTCGGTGCCACCCCCATCCCAAATCGTTTCGATAAATTTGGCATCTTTGCCCCAACTATAAGTATTGTTACCGGAACGGGTATTGGTATTAGCCCCATAAAGATATTGAACTGCTGCAACATCAAATAGTTGTGGAGTTTTTGGTGTCACCCCTGGCATATCAGGGTGACTGTTGTAAGACATGAGAGTAAAGCGATCGTTGTCTTGATAATTGGGCATATTTACTGCCCCTTCATGAGGGTGTTTCAACCCTAGGGAGTGACCAATTTCATGAAGAAGAATTGTAAATCCTGATGAACCGGGCGTAATGTTGGCAAGATTCTTGTCAAGCCAAATGTGACTATTTTTAGTAGCAGACCCGACTCCAGTAGACCAGCCTGCATAATCGGGAATGTCGATAGAACCAAACTGAATTTTTCCACCACCGTTAGCATTAGAAACTTCCTTAAATGTGATATTGGAAATCTCAGAGTAAAGTTTTAATCCTTGTCTGGCAGACTCCTGCTGTTGTGCTGTGAAGGGTTTGAACTCATCCCATGTGTTAGATTCTGGCTTAGTTTGCATGAAGCTAAAAGTAACTTCTACGGGCGTACCTAGTGGGCTATTTTTGTTCCATCGTGGTTGACTTGTAGGAAGCAAAGCATCAATATAATAGGGCAGGTTATTCACGCCGCCAGCGGTAGGAACCGGGTTAACAATTTCGACAGGATTTAGGATGCGAGTAGGTTCATTTTCGTAAACAGGGTCTGGATCGATTTCCCAATCATCGCGATCGTCCTCAATCACATCGACAGTTTCCT
>NZ_JAUBTK010000154.1:0-4265 GCF_036702455.1 Microcoleus sp. D2_18a_D3 | reverse complement strand
TTTCATCGCGATCGTCCTCAATCACATCGACAGTTTCCTTTTCATCGCGATCGTCCTCAATCACATCGACAGTTTCCTTTTCATCGCGATCGTCCTCAATCACATCGACAGTTTCCGAATCGCCAATATTTATGTCGATCTCAATGAGGCCAGCCTTTTCAGAATCGTCAATATTGATGTCGATGTCAATGATCCCAGCCTTTTTAGTGCTGTACTTGTTTCCTTTGAGAATAGGTGCGCTCGCCATCTTGATTACTCCTTCTTGTTTGGTAATTGATACAAAATTTCGCCCGATCTTGAAATGAAAGTCGTCGTTGCCAGTGCAGCCTCACAGGTCGTCGTTGCCACCAAAACCCGACAATATGTAATTTCCTGCTTTGCCATAGATTTTGTCAGCTTGATTAGTTCCCACTAATGATTTGTGAAACTTACCGCCGTTATCAGTGTTGTTGTCATTGAATAGAGTGCCCTAGATATCAATTTCAGTTTCTCCTTTGTGTTTCAAACTAATTGGTTTATTGAGGAAGTAAGGGTTGCTATTTATATGTTTTGCTGCCCTTTTCGCTTGTTGTTATCAGTTTCTTGCTAAAACTAGCGAACCGCAATGGTGATAAAATCAGGTATTATAGGAACTGATAAATAGCTTCAGGCTCTGAATTTATAGGGAAAAATCAGGTGCAGCCTGACAAAGCATCATAAAAATCAGGACTCAGGCATTAGACCAAAGAAACCGGGCTTTTGACCTAATCTGTTGGCTACAAGGCGTCTTTTCGTAAAAAACCCGGTTTCTGACCACCGATTCGTAAGTCCTAAAAATCAGTAAAAGTCAGGTTGTTTGGTAAATCTCTACATAGTCAGGTTTGCGATCGTACAATCTAATCTAGATTTGGGTGCAGGCAATGATGAAAGAATTTCCAGTTAGCGATGAATATCAGATTGGCGGGAGTCTCCCAGCAGATGCGTCGAGTTACGTGATGCGGCAAGCAGACTTGGACTTTTACGAAGGTTTGAAGGCCGGTGAGTTTTGTTACGTGCTGAATTCGCGGCAAATGGGCAAATCTAGTTTGCGGGTGCGGACGATGCAAAGACTGCAAGCTGAAGGTACTGTTTGCGCTTCTATCGATTTAACTGGTATTGGCAAGGAAGATGTCACTCCTGAAAAATGGTATGCAGGCATTGTTAATTCTTTAGTCAGTAGCTGTCAGCTAGAGCGTCGGTACAGTATTAGAACTTGACAAAAAAAGAGATATATGAATCTACCCCGTCAAGGAATTCAACTCTATGCCCGGTTGAATTGGGGCAACCTTAGAGATTCGAGCAATGACGTGAAGGTTATGGACAACAGCGACTCGACGTAGATCGAAAAGATTTTTCCGTTGTCCAAGATATCGAGCACGATCACCCTGCCAATGACCAATATGAGCCAGAGAGTGTTCAACTGTAGTACGTTTTCTTAAGTCTTTTCGACCAATAGCAGTGGATTGACGTACTCGCAACTCTTGCATTAAGGCTTCATCAGGATGAATTGATACAGTTCGTCCTCTTTTACTATTCGTGCAACCAGACCTCAGAGGACAAATTGCACATTCATTCTGAGGAAAATGAACAGTTTTCCCCAGTTCAAATGGGATACTTACCTGATTGGGACAGCTAATTAAATGCGTATCCCAGTCAAGAAAAAAAGAATTTTTATCAAACCGTCCAGAATTTCTGACCGGCCACGCCTTGCAAAATATCTGTAATTTATCATCCCGTTGTGTCACCCAATGACTGGATAAATAAGCCCGCTCGATATGTAACTCAGATAGGTGAATATTTTGAAATTTTAAGTCACGTTCTAGGTCTACCGTAGCAGCAGCTTCCGGAGTATTTGCGCGTGTCAACGCCACCGCGCAAACTATACCACTCTCTAAATCTTTGAGGATGTGGCGTTTATATCCATCTATTTTTTTAGATCGGCTTTTACGCCCATGCCGCATATCAGCGTCCTCAATAGAAATGCGACGATCTTTGGCGACCCCTTTACTTAAACTCGGAACGCCTTGTGAGTCGAAAGTTACATTTTGAGATTCAATCACTCGGGCAACATCCAGAGTCTGTTTGGCTACTTCAAAGTCATCATAATTAGACTGGCTTTGCATCCATTCTTCCACAGAACATAAGCTGTTTAGAATCATTGATAGTGCATTTTGACGCTCTCCTGGGTCATCCCAGTTTAAGTCTAAGGCTGTTTTTAAGCTGGAACTATTGAGAATAGTCGCACCAGCTAACTCGGCAATTTCTGCTGGCTCCCGCCCCTGTCCAGCAGCTATCACACTCACTGCTTTACGCAAAGCATGACCCAATAGATTATATGTATCTTCGACTTTACCAGCTCCCCATAACGGCGACGAATCTAAAGCCACTTTGAGTTGAGATGAGCCAAACCCACCTTTTTGCTTGGCAATTTCTACGGTGCGGTCAATTAAACGTTGGTCTAATTCTTTTTTAATTAAGCGATTTCTGAATCTAATTAAAGTCGGTTTGCTGAAAGGGGGAGTTTCACAATTAAGGCAATCGAGAACTAACTGCCAACGTTGAGCCACGACTCATTTCTTCAATCACTTCATCATCAGAAATCCCTAGATAGGCTTGCAGAATAATTGCTAAGGCAATTTGTGCCGGAGGAACTGGGCTATTACCCACGGTGCTGTCTTTAAAGATGGTAGCGAGTTCTTCTTGGAACTCATCATTAAAGATGAATAAACGGTTAAGTCGCAGAAAGGTGAATAGCTTGGCTCGTTTAATGCGTTTGATAATCAACGCTTCATGATCTGATAGCTCAATTGGAGGATGCCATAAGGGAGGACGCATAGGTTTTTTTCTTCTTCCTGATTGTTAGGATTTAACAAGCTCCTAAATTCACTTATCATGCTTTCCTACTTTTGTCAACTTCTAATACTGTACCTACGCCCTAGGTAATAAAATTAATTGGCGGAATTGGTGGCGCGAACGCCGGGATTTGTTATCGCCCGTCCAGCGGTTTAGTTTATTTATTGAAGAAGTTGTTTTAGTTGAAATAGAACCAAGTATTGTTATTTTTATTGACGAGATCGATCGAGTGTTGAGCATGAACTTTTCTAGCGATGAGTTTTTTGCTCTGATTCGCTGGTTTTACAATCAAAGAGTTGACCATCCTCTGTACCGGCGTTTGACTTTTGCGCTGTTGGGGGTGGCTACGCCTTCGGATTTGATTGCTGATAAAACTCAAACTCCTTTTAATATTGGTAAGGCGATAAATTTACGCGGTTTTCAGATTGATGAAGTGCAGCCTTTGATTGATGGTTGGCGGGGGCAAGTTGCTAATCCTGAAAGTGCGATCGCAGATATTTTGGATTGGACGGGGGGACAACCTTTTTTGACGCAAAAGCTGTGCAAGTTAATGCTGGAAAAGGAGTTAAAGAGAGTTAACCGCAGAGGCGCAGAGGGCGCCGATCAAGACAGGCAGGATGCCTGTTCCACCACCACAGACAGGCAGGATGCCTGTTCCACCACCACAGACAGGCAGGATGCCTGTTCCACCACCACAGACAGGCAGGATGCCTGTTCCACAGAGGATGAGGGAGTTGAGGGGTTGGTGAGGTTGCGGGTTGTGGAGAATTGGGAGTCTCAAGATGAGCCTGAACATTTGAAAACTATTCGCGATCGCATCCTGAGAAATCAGCAAAAAGCGGGGCAGTTATTGGGGCTTTACCAGCAAATTTTGGAATCCGCGCACCCCCCCCAACCCCCCCTTGCTAAGGGGGGGCTAAATGCTGCTGCTTCACCCCTGGGAGAGCAAGAAATAGCCACTCTTACTCCCCCCCTTAGCAAGGGGGGGCTGGGGGGGGTTCTTGCTGATGGCAGTCCCGAACAAACAGAATTGCGACTGTCAGGTTTAGTGGTGCAACAACAGGGAAAACTAAAAGTTTATAACCGAATTTATGCCGAAGTTTTCAATCTTGAATGGGTGGAAAAACAGTTGGGAAAGCTGCGGCCTTATTCGGAAAGTTTTAATGCTTGGAATGCTGCCAATTTTGAGGATGATTCGCGGCTGCTGCGGGGTCAGGCACTGCAAGAAGCTTTGGAATGGGCCAAATATCAAAGTTTAAGCCATCTGGATTACCGCTTTTTAGCGGCGGCTCAGGATTTGGAAAAGCGAGAAGTTGAGGTTCTTCCTTACTTGGTATGCCAAACTAACCATTAAAATGCCAAGTAAGTAAACATCTATTTTTGTAGTTTTCAAA
>NZ_JAUBTK010000153.1:0-7150 GCF_036702455.1 Microcoleus sp. D2_18a_D3 | reverse complement strand
CTCTGGTTGTTCGCTCATCTGACTACATTACCATATTTTTCGGCTCTCGAACGACTATTTTTCACCTGAATCCTTACGATCGATCTTTTCCATGCCCTTAGCGCCAGCTTTGACGCATCGGGCTACAAACTCGTTGTATTTGACAACGCCATCAATATAGTCATTGACGTGTTGTTCGAGTTTGTCGAGATTTGCAATGAGAAACTTGATTTCCTCAACCGAATCTACGAATGCTCCCAATTCTTCCTCGGACATTCCAGCAAAGGCTGAGGGGTCAAAGCCGTAGTATCCCTGAAAGGAAGTCAGCATTTCAGGCGCGCTATCAAATGCTTTGACTTTTCCGACTAGGGCTGGTGCTATGGCTCCACCGCCTGTGTATTTAACAATTGCACTCATCATTTTCTCCTCGATATTTCATAGCCAATCACATATCATCACTTTCTCCTACTTGCGCCAATCTTTCTCGGTAATCGCTGCGATTGCTGCTGCACTCACCAACACCCAAAATATTCGGTTAACGGTTTTGTGGTTGGCTAAATTCATTGTGATGGCAGGTCGAGCAGTCGATACTTTGATTCCACCAATTACCCTGGGTAGCATCAAAGCAGTTGTGATTGAAGCAACAAGAAACAACACAATTAGTTTGGTGGTATCCCCTAGTTTGGGTAGCGGTAATGGCAGTGGAACTTGTCCGTATTGCGGTGTTGGCGCTGGTGCTTTTGGTGCTTTTAGTGTTGGTAGTTTCAATCTAACAAAAGCAAGTGCATTGAGGATATCTTGTGTGATTTTACTGCGGTTAATCTGCATTGATATTCTCCGTCCTCCAAAAACTTAAGTTTGTTGCTTGTATCGTTACCACAATCTCTTTAGTTCCTCCCTAAAACCAGTTGTGTTTGCTTTATCTTGCTCGTCACCCTCCTCATTTTCATCCTCATAGTGCATGAAGTAATCTTCATTTTCCGGTTCTGGAGGACTGTGCCAATTGCAATTGGGTCGGTCAATCCAGTAAGGATAAGCTCTAACTAATTTACCGTTTACCCGATCTACCAGGTTGATTCCATTGGCGTTGCATTCGGCGTAGAACTCGTCTTCTTCGGTAAGAGTCGCTGGAGGCAGTAATTTTTGGGGTTTGATTTTCTCTGGTTCGTTCATTATTTTCTACACCTTAATCCTCTGGATACCTATCTACCCATGCCTCGGCGCTAACTATTGCTTCTTCTTTTGTAGCGGCACAACTTTCTATGAAAATGATACAACCCGCTCTCACGAACCATTTCCACAAGGTACCTTCTTTGTATATTATTATGTCCCAATCCTTGTATTCGTAAACCAAGCCTTCTTCTGCTGGTAGCTCTTCAACAATTTGAGGTTTGGCTGCTGCTTGATTGGCGAAGGGTAAGAATCTCAGGTTTGGGATTCTACAGGCAACTTTTACGGCCAGAAAGTTAAGAATTTTATTCAGCATTTTGTACCTCAGTAGTTTGTAGATTTTTATCAGGCGCTGCCAACAAGTGAATTAAGGATGCTGTCAAATCCGGGCTAACTTCGGGTTGAGGAATAGCAGCGGACAAGTTGCGACTGATGGTTGTTTCAGGAATCGGTACGGCCCCAGTTTCGGTGATGGGTGCCGGTTCAGTCGCTTCGGGACGCTCGGTATTTTCATTGGAGTATGGATTCATTAATTTTCCTCACTCGCTGCAAGTAGGTTGAATGATGGAGCAATCGATCGAGCTGTCAAACATTTTAGGCGCAGCCTCCCACAAGCACCGCCACTTCGCTAATTGCTGCAAACTTAGACTTGATAGTTCTCCAAAGCGTTAAGGGAACCAAATACATTTCAACGAATCCAAAGCTCTCAATCATAGGAACCTCATTAATGCGATTGTTTCTTCAACATTGTCATTGCTGGTGGGATGATAGCCCGCCTGGCTAATAGCTTCAGAGCAGGCTTTGTCCTCAAGCAGGAAGATTAAATAAACTAACAATTTATCAACCTGCTTCCGTTGTGTCCTTAGTTGTCGCAGTTCTCGCAGTCGAGCGATGCAGGTAGCATTTTTTTGGCTCCGTTTCCCGGGTTTCTAATGCTAAACGTCCGCTGTCTATCCCTCCAATGAAAACATCAAGTGCCTCAAATATTTCGTTGCCCAAATCACCAAAATCTCCGTTAGCTATATCTTCCAGAGCATCGGAAATACCGCCTCCAAAGATAAAATCATTGGTACTCTGCCTTACTTTTTGCCTCGCCTCGTTCAGTTTTGCTTGCACGTTGTTCAAACCTTGTTCTGCATTTTCGGTAGAACGGGTCGTGCGTTTTTGTTTGCCCGCGCTGCCGTTTTGAGCTGCCTTAGCTTGCTCTACTGCTTTCTTATCTGTCGCGTTCATGGTGGTAAAACTCCTCAATGATTTGATGGATTGATTGGATAGCTTTAGTCCTGCCTCGTTCCCTCACTAGCTGCCTGAACAACCACATAATTTCGCTGTCGGCTCTGTCAAATCCCTTGCGCCGTCGCGCTCGCGTGCGTTTGGGCGAAACTTCTTTGTCGGTCGGGGTTTCTTCCGATTCTGAGACTTCAATTTCTTCAACACCCTCCTGCAATCGAATAAGTTCTAATTCTTTGAGTACCGCAGCATCCCGCCTCAGTTGAGTTAGAGAAATATTCATTGCACCGGCTAGCGTTCCGTTCGTCGTCCAGTCAATTTGTTCGGGAATTATTGCTGATAGCGGTCGAAACATGGTCGTTACTTGGTTGTTTCCCAGGCGTTAAATGGTCGGGCAATCTTTTACCAACCACTTAACGACCGCATGAAAATCAAAAAAAATTATTTCCTTTCGGGCGTGCTAAATGATTTGGCATCCCAGATACCCCAGACTTCCCGTGCAGAAGCTACGGCACCTTGGAGCGCTTCTGCTTGCGATCGCCCGAAAACTACGATTTGGCGAGGTGGATTGTACTTGCGGGTGACGGTAACGCTCCACTTGAATTGATGGCTTTTGAGTGCTTTCATCGATCGTCCCTCCCGTCGCCTGGAGATGGTGCAGCTTCCGATGAAGCTAACAGGGAACCGGAGAACAAGCGAATTAGGCGCAGCGCTTCGGGTTCAGAGAGCCAAACGTCCAAGTGTTCCAAGGAATCTTCAAACAAATCCGATAGTTCGCATTGAGAGAGCGCTTGGAGTACCGTCGATGAATAGTGTTGGGCGTAAGTTATCGCTTCAATCAGGGCAAGCTTTTGGATGCGGTTGCAAGTGCTCAGCAGCGATTGCCAACAGGTGTGGAGTTGGCGGCTGGAGAATTGGTCGGCTATGGCTTCCACGAGGGCTACCCCTTCGGATTCACTTGGCAAGAAATCAAAATCTTGGGGCCAGCGATTGCCAAAACATTCAACAGTACCGCACTCTTTAATAGAGCGGGTGAGCGTGTCCCTTTGGCGCAGCGAATAAACAGTCGCTTCCATCAAAACCCAGAGTTCTGGTTCTGCCATCGTTTCCACGGATGCCAACAGCGAAGGGTACAAAGAAGCGCTCGTCACCCCTGGCGTTGCAGCAGCAGCGAACACCTCAACCGTTAGCGGTATCGGTATTTGTGTCATGATTGAAAAACCTCATTAATGTGAGTGCCACACCCCGCCCTTTGAGATTGCGAGTCATGGGGGGCGGGGTTTGGTTTTGGTGTTAAACTATGTCTGTGTATGCACAGACATAGTTATGTATGCACAGACATAACACTTTTGCTTCTGGGTTGTCAAGCCCTATGATGAAAATTGTTATTTGTGCATACACAGACATGACCAGAAAACCCGCAGAACGCAGCGCTTGGGGCGAAAACAAAGAGCGCTACAGCATTTTTGTGACTCCCACCGCGATGAAGGCGATCGACACCAGGGCTGAGGCTCTTGACATATCGCGCTCTGAATTCTTGGAACAGTTCGCCCGTCAGATGGTGGGGATGACCGATGCTGAACTAAAAAAGGAGGATAGGGAGGAATTGACCAAAAGTTTTGGAGCAAAGTATCGCATTAGCCCGCGAAGAACTTGCTGGCAGGGGTTTGTTTCTCAAGCGCAAAGCTAAGGGCGATCGGGTTCAATTGCTAAAAAATCAAATTATGGAATGGGAAACACTACTTGAAAAACTAAGTTGAACTTTCGGTATACACGTCCGCTTGGACTTTCGGAGCTTGGTGTATACCTTTCCTTGGTGTATACCTGCGCGCCCGTGCATCAGTTCTTATTCCTGACGGGGTTGTCACTAGGGCGAAATTTTCACCCTATTATCTAAGGTGATTTTATCAGGTGATTTGCTAACGCGATTGTTTGAGGCGATCGGCAATGATGCTGGAGAGTTCGGGATTGCTGTCGGCCGCGTCGATGATGGAGCGGAGAGAATTGGCATAAGCCAGGGTGCGCTCGTACTGTTCGGGCATTTTCTCGAAATCGATGCCGCTTCCCCATTTACTCGAAATAGTCTCTGTTTGCACGGCTAGGATGCGACTCAACAAGCGAACGCACTCGGCTCTATAGCCCCTCGTAGCTTCCATCTGGGCATCGGCACCGAACCAAAGTTTGCAGAATTCACGGGCTTTCACAGGTTTTACTTTATCGAGAGAACGTCTTTTTAGTGCCTGCACACTTCTCCTATTTAACCATATAATTTATGGTAAATTAGCAAAATAGAGCTAGCAATATTTACCTGATGATATCATGTCATTAACTCGCGCTGCATCCGTGCATGATAGAAGCGGGAGGGTCACAAAGCTTCTTGCTGCGATCGCGCAGAGTCAGGCAAATTAAACTGCGGGTATACACCAAGACTCGCATGGTCGTTGGTTGGTGTATACCTTTCATGGAGCGCACAAAGCGTCAAAGGAGAATTTATGAGCGAATCAGTTAGAGCCGTCAGAGCCTCGGTACAAATAGGTGCCTTAACAGTCGATGGGTTCATGCTGCCAGATGGCTCGTATCGGATGAGCCAAACACAAGTAGCCGAAGCAGCGGGCTTATCCCGACGCAACGTGTCCGATTTTTTACGCTCAAACGCCCTGAAAAGCTTGCTGGGTGAAGGTTACACGAGTACGATTTTTGAGCGAGAAGAAATCGAAATCGAGTCTGAACCCGGTAGTCGGGGGCAAAGTCGGTTTCTGTCCGTCCCTCCAGAAATTGCCAGCGCTTACTGGCTGTGGCAAGCTCACCGGGGGAACAAAGCTGCCTTGACCCTTTGCATGGGACTGATTACCGAATCTCTCGAACGGCGGTTTGACGAAGCTTTCGGCGTTACCCGCACTGAGGCTGAACGAAACGAGCTTCTGAGCCAGCGAGTTCTTGAACTAGAACAAAATATCAGAGAAGCGTTTTGGATCGAAGACGAGGCCAGAATCGAACGGGATTACTACGAGCGCTTGCTTCGGGAAAACGGCATCGATCCTTGGAGAATTCCGGGAACTGAGGAGGAACCGAGCTAATTGCGCTCGGCAACTATTGGAATTTTTCGATTCGGAAATTCCTTGCCTGGTGACGCTCGCTCGCAACCCGTCGGCATATAAAATTGGAAAAGGCTGTTGCCAACAAGCGACCGCCCGCATCGATTAGACCAGACCAAAAAAAAAAGAGTCCGCAGTCTTTAGAAGAGACGGCAGACAACCAAATAAAAAAAACTTTAGATTCATCATAGTCTATTTCTGCCATTACCGCATCATTTGCACCTTTGCACATCAACGGTAGTTACAGCAGAGCCGTCTCTTCTACATTTAGCGGGTTTTTGTAAAAAAAACCAGTTAGCACCGCTATGAGTAGCGAGAGAGGCATCTATGAACGTTGTTGCAGATCAATTTTTATCAACTACCACTTATCTTTGCCCCAAACACAAGAGCCACATTGAGAGCCGGGGGCTGTTGAATAATTGGAGTTACGCCAACTGCCGAACCGTATCTGCTGACGAGGCATCAGTTTACTTGGGTTATACCGCCAAGTCTGGTGGCATCTTCTTTATCGGTGCAGGCACACAATTTCAGTTCCGGCCAGACAAGCCTTGGAAGTCAAGAGAAGATAAAAAGGCACCCAAGTACCGCACCCCGTTAGGGGAATACGACGCTTTTCTCCTCCAGCACCCAACCGATAAGGACTATTGGAATATTGAAAAGCTTGCAGAACACTGCTACCACATTAACGGTCAGCCCTACATCTTACTAACTGAAGGAATCTGGAAGGCGCTCGCGGGATGCTGTCATGGTTTACCCACAATTGCATTGATGGGCATCAGCATGGGGCTGACTGCCAAGAAAAACGACTTGCAAGGTCAACGCTTTCTCGTTGCCATACTAGAACACTACGCTCGTGCCGGTTTTGGGTTCATCATTGCCTTTGATGCAGATGCAGTCACCAATCCAAGCGTCATTTGGGAACAGCGGAAACTCGGCCGCCAGTTGCTTAAGTTTGGTGTACCCGTTCGCAGCATTACTGGACAATGGGAACCTGGCACTGAAGGAGAAACCAAAGGTATGGATGATTTTATCCAGAGAAAAGGAATAGAAGAGTTTAGGCGGATGCTTATGAAGTCAGTCAGCTTTCAGGAATGGGAGAGCAATCTCGACACCGAAGAGGGTCAAAACTTCACAGCATCAAAGCCTCCCACGCCGAGACGGCTTGCCCGCCAATTAGCTGAAGATTACGGGGAGATTTGGAAATTTGACAACGAAACGAAAACTTGGCGGATTTGGACGGGCAAGCACTGGGAGCGTACTGACGATGGGAATTTTAGAACCCTGGTCAAAACCACCATCGATGCCAGAAATATTGAGTACAAAGGTTCTAGCTACATCACAGACGTGCTGAGCCTGCTCACTGACGACTTACGAGTTAAGCATTGGGATATCTGGGATAGGAAGCGCTACATCGCTTTCGATGATTCAGTATGGGATAGCCTGACGGGCGAAATCCTTAAACACTCTCCGGCTACGGGTTTTACTTCCTACTTACCTTACCCGTACAAGCCTTTGACGGGAACTGACGCCGAGGCGATTGACATCCTCCGCAACAATTGCCCAAACACCTACCGATGGATGAATACGGCAATGCAGGGAGACCACCAGAAAATCCTCAAACTGTTGGCAGTCATCAACGGATTGCTTAAGTTCCGGTTTTTTGACTTGCAGATGTT
>NZ_JAUBTK010000152.1:2500-7165 GCF_036702455.1 Microcoleus sp. D2_18a_D3 | reverse complement strand
TATTCCTCGGACCGCCAGAGCGACGCCTCGATCGAGGATCAGGCGCGGCTCTGCGAGGAGCGAGCGCTGCGGGAGGGGTGCCGGGTGGTGGAGACCTACGCTGACCGTGCGATCTCGGGGGCGTCGATGCTGCGCCCCGGTCTGCAGGCCCTTATGGCCGATGCCCTAACGGGTCGCTTCACAGTGTTGATCACAGAAGCGCTGGATCGGCTCAGCCGGGACCAGGCCGATGTCGCAGCAATCTACAAGCGGCTGACCTTCGCGGGGGTGACGATCCTCACTCTTAGTGAGGGGCGGATTGAGGAACTGCATGTGGGCCTCAAGGGCACGATGAACCAGCTCTTCCTGAAGGACCTTGCGGCAAAGACCCGGCGGGGTTTACGCGGCCGCGTTGAAGCTGGGTTTTCAGGGGGAGGGAACGCCTATGGGTATCGGGTGCTGCGGCGGCTGAAGAGCGATGGCGAACTGGCGACCGGCGAGAGAGAGATCAATGAGCACGAGGCCCGGATCGTGCGGCGCATCTATGAAGCCTTCGCAGCTGGTCAGTCGCCCAAAGCCATCGCGAAGGAACTGAACCGCGACCAGATCCCCGGCCCCCGTGGCATCCTCTGGCGCGACACCGCCATCCGCGGCCATCGCCAGCGCGGCACCGGTATCCTCAACAACGAGCTCTACCTTGGCCGCCTCATCTGGAACCGCCTTCGCTATGTGAAGGACCCCAGTACCGGCAAGCGAGTTTCACGTCAGAACGATGCCTCGGAATGGATCACCACCGACGTGCCTGAACTGCGCATCATCGATGAAGCGCTCTGGCAGAAGGTAAAGACACGACAGGAAGCCCTCGACGCCACGCCCGTCGTGCAAGGCATCAAGGCCTCCCGCTTCTGGGAGCGGCGCCGCGCAGACCATCTGCTCACAGGCCTAGTCCATTGCGACTGCTGTGGCGGCCCCTACGCCGCCGTGGGGCGCGACTACCTCGCCTGCTCCGCCGCCCGCAAGCTTGACACCTGTAGCGCCAAGAAGGGCATTCGCCGCTCCGTGCTGGAAGCGGTGGTTCTGGATCTCTTGAAGACGCGGCTCATGCAGCCCGAGGCGGTGGCACGTTTCGTAAGGGATCATGCGGAGCTGTCCAATTCGCATGGGGCAGAGGCGGCTCAAGCCCGCATCAGGCTGGAAGCGGAGAAGCGGGCGATCAAGCGGAAGCTGGAAGGCCTCTATGACGCGATCGCGGAAGGCCTGCGATCGCCGGGGCTCAAAGAGAAGCTCCTAGAGCTCGAAGGTAGAGTTGAAGCGATTGATGCGGCTCTCACCACCCCTGCCCCGGCACCTGTGCGGTTGAACCCGAACTTGTCCGAGCTCTATCGGCGCAAGGTCACGGAGCTTGCTATCACCTTGGCCGATCCCACGATTTCGCAGCCTGCGCGGGAAGTGATCCGTGGCCTGATCGAGCGTGTGGCGGTGCGGTGGGTGGACGGTCAGGCTGTTGTGGTTCTGGATGGTGCTCTGACTGCGTTGGTTGGCTTGGCTACGAACGCCAAAGGCCCAGCGTCAGCTGGACCTTTTGGTGGTTTGTCTAATAGTTCGGTTAAGGTGGTTGCGGGGGCAGGATTTGAACCTGCGGCCTTCAGGTTATGAGCCTGACGAGCTACCGGGCTGCTCCACCCCGCGTCCGTTGTGGTATCCCGAGGGCTTTATTTTTGCGATCGGGGTTTATTTGCATCGTATTGGAGAGAGGATTGTGTGTTTCTTTCTAGGTTTGGCGGTGACCTACTCTCCCGCGTCTTGAGACGGAGTACCATTGGCGCGACGGCACTTAACGGCCGGGTTCGGGAAGGGACCGGGTGTTTTGCTCGTGCTATGACCACCAAACCGAGGAAGAAACACGCGCGCTTTTGTCTGCGTTTTGGCAGGTTTTGGCGCGCGATCATCAGTGTGTATTGTTCCAAGTCTGTGTTGCTTTTGACTTTTCCAGGCGAGGCTATTGCCTTGCTGTTTCTGGATCAAATCAAGCCTATCGGGCAATTAGTACCAGTCAGCTGAATGCATTGCTGCACTTACACCTCTGGCCTATCGACGTGGTGGTCTTCCACGGCCCTCAAGGGAGACCTTGTTTTGAAGGGGGCTTCCCGCTTAGATGCCTTCAGCGGTTATCCTGTCCGAACATAGCTACCCAGCACTACCGTTGGCACGATAACTGGTCCACCAGTGGTTCGTTCACCCCGGTCCTCTCGTACTAGGGGCAACTCTTCTCAAGTCTCCTACACCCACGGCAGATAGGGACCGAACTGTCTCACGACGTTCTAAACCCAGCTCACGTACCTCTTTAAATGGCGAACAGCCATACCCTTGGGACCTGCTCCAGCCCCAGGATGAGATGAGCCGACATCGAGGTGCCAAACGATGCCGTCGATATGGACTCTTGGGCATCATCAGCCTGTTATCCCCAGAGTACCTTTTATCCGTTGAGCGATGGCCCTCCCACTTGGGACCACCGGATCACTATGGCCGACTTTCGTCTCTGCTCGACTTGTCAGTCTTGCAGTCAGGCTGGCTTCTGCCATTGCACTCAACGACCGATTTCCGACCGGTCTGAGCCAACCTTCGCGCGCCTCCGTTACTGTTTGGGAGGCGACCGCCCCAGTCAAACTCCCCACCATGCAGGGTCCCGGACCCGGATAACGGGCCGCGGTTAGACATCAAGAGTGCGAAGGGTGGTATCTCAAGGGAGGCTCCACGGGAACTAGCGTCCCCGCTTCGATGCCTACCACCTATCCTGCACATCACAATCCTGATGCCAGTGCAAAGCTGGAGTAAAGGTTCATGGGGTCTTTCCGTCTAACCGCGGGAAGTGTGCATCTTGACACACAGTTCAATTTCGCTGAGTCCACGTTAGAGACAGCGGGGAGATCGTTACGCCATTCGTGCAGGTCGGAACTTACCCGACAAGGAATTTCGCTACCTTAGGACCGTTATAGTTACGGCCGCCGTTTACTGGGGCTTCAATTCAGAGCTTGCACCCCTCCTTTTAACCTTCCAGCACCGGGCAGGCGTCAGACCCTATACGTCGCCTTACGGCTTCGCAGAGCCCTGTGTTTTAAGTAAACAGTCGCCACCCCCTAGTTTGTGCCCCCCACACACACTTGCGTGCATATGGGGCCTCCTTCTCGCGAACTTACGGAGGCATTTTGCCGAGTTCCTTTAACGTGGTTCTCTCAAGCGCCTTGGTATTCTCTACCAGTCCACCTGTGTCGGTTTAGGGTACGGTCTGATGGAGGGCTATTTCCAGGAACCTCTAAGCAGCCCACCCAATCCGATAAGGGCAAACTACCTTCGAGATCCGTCACTTCCTCCTGGCCCAGGAATATTAACCTGGTTCCCATCGACTACGCCTTTCGGCCTCGCCTTAGGGGCCGGCTCACCCTGCTCAGATTAGCTTTAAGCAGGAACCCTTGGACTTTCGGCGAGAGGGTCTCTCACCCTCTTTGTCGCTACTCATGTCAACATTCTCGCTTCTGATCTCTCCACCGGTTGCCTCACGGCCCGGCTTCACAGAAAGCTCCGTGCCTCCAATGCCACCCGAAGGAGGCAAGAGAGGCAATGAGCTATATCACAGAACGCTCCGCTACCACGCACATCGCTGTGCATCCTGAGCTTCGGCTCGTGGCTTGAGCCCCGTTACATCTTCGCCGCAGGACAGCTTATCTAGACCAGTGAGCTGTTACGCTATCTTTAAAGGATGGCTGCTTCTAAGCCAACCTCCTGGTTGTTTTGGCCGTCCCACATGCTTTCCCACTTAGCCACGAATTAGGGGCCTTAGCTGCAGGTCAGGGTTGTTTCCCTCTTCACGACGGACGTTAGCACCCGCCGTGTGTCTCCCGGATAGTACTCTTGGGTATTCGGAGTTTACTTAGACTCAGTAAGGCTGTGGGCCCCCATCATCCATGTAGTGCTCTACCCCCCAAGGTATTCGTCCGAGGCGCTACCTAAATAGCTTTCGCGGAGAACCAGCTATCTCCAGATTTGATTGGCCTTTCACCCCTAGCCACAAGTCATCCAGACCCTTTTCAACGGGTGTTGGTTCGGACCTCCAGTACGTGTTACCGTACCTTCATCCTGCTCATGGCTAGATCATCTGGTTTCGGGTCTAATCCAACGAACTCATGCGCCCTTTTAAGACTCGCTTTCGCTGCGCCTACACCTATCGGCTTAAGCTCGCTCGTTAGACTAAGTCGTTGACCCATTATACAAAAGGTACGCCGTCAGGGCTCAAGGCCCCTCCGACTGCTTGTAGGCGTCCGGTTTCAGGTACTGTTTCACTCCCCTCGTCGGGGTGCTTTTCACCTTTCCCTCACGGTACTGGTTCGCTATCGGTCAGCAAGGAGTACTTAGCCTTCGGGGGTGGTCCCCCGATCTTCAGACAGGATTTCACGTGTCCCGCCCTACTTGATATGTCCCATGGAGCTTCCTGTACGGGACTGTCACCCGCTATGGTTGGCCTTTCCAGACCATTCCAGTCACTCTTCAAGGCTCGGCTGGTCCGCGTTCGCTCGCCACTACTAACGGAGTCTCTATTGATTTCCTTTCCTCCGGGTACTTAGATGTTTCAGTTCCCCGGGTTCGCTCTTATTCCCCTATGTATTCAGGGATAAGTACCTGTTTAGCCCT
>NZ_JAUBTK010000151.1:0-7629 GCF_036702455.1 Microcoleus sp. D2_18a_D3 | reverse complement strand
GGTTGTCCGGATTGCGCTCGAATTCTCAGGAAGCTTAATTGGTAGATGCACCCTGATTAATTAACTCCCCGCCAATTCTGGTTTGGGGTTTTTTTTTGCGGTATCGACGGTGATGCTGAGTAAAGTTTGAGGTTGTCCGGATGGCGCTCGAATTCTCAGGAAACTTAATTGGTAGATGCACCCTGATTAATTAACTCCCGACCAATTTTGGTTTGGGGTTTTTTTTTTGCGATCGCACCAAACACCACAAATTTTCCCAAATTTTCCCAAATTTTCCCAAACTGTCCGGAACAGGTGCACCTCGAATCGGAGACTAAATTAGTAGATGCACCCTGATTAATTAACTCCCGACCAATTTTGGCCGGGTTTTTTTTTGGCGATCGCACCCCAAACCACAAATTTCCCCAAATTTTCCCAAAATGTCCCGAACAGGTGCACCTCGAACCGGAGACTAAATTAGTAGATGCACCCTGATTAATTAACTCCCGACCAATTTTGGCCGGGGTTTTTTTTGCGTATTACAGCCAAAATCGCTAATTCTCAAATATTTTCCCAAACTGTCCGGAACAGGTGCACCTCGAACCGGAGACTAAATTAGTAGATGCACCCTGATTAATTAACTCCCGACCAATTTTGGCCGGGTTTTTTTTTCGTATTGCAGTCAAAACCACAAAATTTCAATAAATCCATAATTATCCGCGTTAATCTGCGTACATCGGCGGTTAAAAATCAAATTGATCCCGAACATCGTGCTAGCCACTGGAAAGTAAATAAAGATGCACCCTGATTAATAAACCCCAGCCAATTTTGGCCGGGGTTTTTTTTAGCTCAAAAGCTGCATTAACCAATTAGGCTAAATCGCCTCAAAAGACTGCACCTCAAGCACCGGGCCGATCATAGCAAAAGTCATCACATCCTTGCGGACTTCACCTTTGACACTGACTTTCAAATCAGCTTTTTTCAACTCAGAAGGAGCATTCTTAAGTTCGTAAGTTTCCCCATCTTCGCCAACCAAAGCCCAAGTGCCCGGGCCTAATCCTTTGCGTTCAATTTTGCCTTTGACAGTAATACTCATGCCGATCGCACCTCTGTTTTAATTGCTAAACGCGCCAGTCCGAAACACAGTAAAGCATTGACAATCAAGAATGTTTGTGCTATAAAACCAGTTCCCAATCCCCAGACTGCGGGAGACAGGAAAGCATTCACCGCTAAACTGCTGGCAAAACCGATCGAAATTGCGATCGCGATCCACTTCCACTGTTGATGTCCCAACAGCAAAGCAATCAAAATGCCAGGAATCAAAACGCTAGCAAAAAAGGGATTCAGCATACTGCTGCCATTAATTGCGCCGCCGAGTTCGGGAATAGAACTGCCCATCACCCGCAGCGGCCACTGCGGCAAGTCAAATACAAACAAGTTCCGCAGGAAAAAGAACCCAGAACTACCAGCCATCAAGCCGCCGGAAAAGCCCCAAGTCCACTGGAACGGAAAATAATTCCGCAAAAAGAAAGCCAGCAGGTAAGAACCGAGCACCATTGCAATTTTAGGCAACAGGGCGACTGCACCGCCGTCAATCCAAAAGCGGGGGTTGAGATAGCCGTTATCGCGCAGCCAGCGGAAGAAATCGCGGAAGTTGATTTGTCCGCGTTGGGCTAGCTGAACTGCTGCGGCTGCGTCTAGGTGTCCTGAACCAAAATGGTTTAACGGATCTTCAGTGACAGTTCGCGAGGACTGCAAGAGTACACTGCGAATTTCGTCTGGTTCTGTGATGCCGGAAGCCTTGACAAGGGCTGCAACGGCTGCAACGTGGGGAGAAGCCATGCTAGTGCCTTGGTAGCCTTCAAAGACTTCGGCGCCGGTTTCCGGGTCGATCGTACTTTGCAGGATCTTGCCCATTTCTGAACCGCCGGGGGCTGCAATGTCAACTCCGGCGCCGAAATTGGAATAAGTGGCTTTTTCGTCGTCGGGGCCGAGGGCGGAAACGCCGATGACGTGGGGATAGCGGGCGGGATAGGAAGCGGAACTGTCGCCGGAGTTGCCGGCGGCTGCGATGATGACAACGCCTTTAGAGTGGGCGTAGTCGATCGCCTCTTCCATTAACTGACTTTCACCGCCGCCGCCAAGACTCATGTTAATCACGTCGGCGCCGTTGTCAGCAGCAAATTTAATCGCTTCGGCGATGTCGGAAACCGTGCCGCCACCGCTGCCGCCTAACACTTTTAGCGGCATTAAAGCTGCTTCGTAGGCGATGCCTGCGACGCCATAATTGTTGTTAGTTGATTGGGCGACAGTACCTGCGACGTGAGTACCGTGGCCGTTGTCGTCGTAGGCTTCGGCGCGATCGTTTACAAAGTCGTAGCCCGGTACAAATTTGGTTTCTTTTAAGTCAGCGACTGGAGTAATACCCGTGTCAATTATCGCTACTGTTGTGCCGCTGCCTTTGGTTTCGTTCCAGGCAGATTCTACGTTGATACTGCGGAGATTCCACTGCTTGGTATACATGGGGTCGTTGGGAATCTCGAAAGCGCTATAGACGTAGTTCGGTTCAATGTATTCGGTATCTTTAGCCAAATTTGATTTTCTCAGGGCGTTTAGCAAAGTGCGATCGCCCTTAACTACATATACATTGTCGGCCGCTGAGAATTCGCTGTTGAGTTGCGGTGCGACTTGGTACTGTTGGGCGATCGCATTTACTTCTTTCGCAATCTCAGCAGCACCCAAATCTTCGCGGAAATCAAGCACAATCGAGTCGTAAGTGCCTTGAGTAGCAAGTCCTGGGAAATTAGAAATCGCCCAGCCGAGCCCGATTAAAAATAAGCACAGAAGGAAAAACTTTTTCATTGCCGATCGTCCGTTTAGGGAAGGCGTGTTCACCACAATAACCCAATTTTCACCGCCAGCGCCAGTTTTCCTTGCTGCGACTTGTGGGGATCTCGCACGCGGGCGTTTGATAGTTTTCGGCGGTGGCTGTTGCTCGCTCAAAAATGGCTTTAATTTCTAGTTGAAATTGCAGAGCAAGTTTTAGGAGTTCAATTAATTGTATCATGAGAGAAGATGAGAAACAGAACCTGAACTATTTTCAACAAGGGTATTGCATGGAAAGAGGTTTAATGTGGCTGCCGCTGCTGGCAATTTTTATTGGGCTAGCTTGGGCTGGATGGAACGAGTATCAAAAGCTGGAAGCGTATCGCGTCTGGGCCGAACAATTCGCTAAAGCAAAGTACGATATTTATGCTGTACTCGGTCAGCAAGAAGACAGTTTAACTTGGGGAAAACCTACTCGCAGCGGGCCGGTAAATTTGCAAACTTTTTCTTTAAAAGACGTGGAGTCGCTGCGGTTGTTAGTCAACTCTCAGGCAGTTGATTTAGAGTCACCGCCGAATTCGGGAAGTCCAATCGCCCTCGAATTTTTGTTGAAAGATGCTGCTGCGGTGCAAATTCCTTTTACAGAAATTCCTCTAGCGACTAAATGGGCAAAACACTTGCAGCAAGAATTGCAGCGCTTTAGTTCAGTTGACAGTTGACAGTTGACAGTTGACAGTTGACCGGGGGGCGACCTCTACCTGGAAGTCCGAGGATTGGAGTAATGAATAGTCTTCTTTTAATTTCTCCCTGCAAGGCTTGGGGCTTTAAACCAATTCTTTCTGGTAAAAACACTCTCCGGCAGGGCAGGGTATAGGGAGCATCTCAATGAACGCAACCAAGCCCAAAATTGGAGTTTTGAGGCAGGAGGCAGGAGGAAACAGGAAGAAGGAAGGAGCCAGAAGAAGTGTTTTTATAAATATGAGATGCTCCCAGCGTATAAGATGTTAACTCTGCTACTTGAAGTTACAAAAGTCTGTAAAACTGGTAGTAGAAATAGAACTTAGGCAACCAATCCTTTGAACTGCCATCTATAGGGGTAAAGTACCCACGGATCACCCGGAGGACATGAGTTATTGCAGTAAGTAATAGGAGTAGTGTTCCCGTGCTTAGCCCGATCGTGTTCCGTGCGTACCTTACAGTTCAAGTTATTGACCGTAAGCATCCAGGATACAAGCCCCCGGATTCATCCGTCCAGAAATAAAAAACCTGTATCCGATGAAACTTGCCGAACGTATTTATCTGTGGGGTCAATGCTTTAATCTAAAATCTAAAATCTAAAATCTAAAATCGATTGACCCGCGCGTCCTAAAACAGCTAAATTGCCAGCCCCCAAATCTGCGGAATGCAAACACAAGAATTTTTACAGCGCTATCAACAGGGAGAGCGCAACTTTGGTCACATTGACCTCAGCGGCGCTAGTTTAAGCGGTGTTAACCTGCGAGAAATAGACCTCACTGGTGCTAATTTGACCGGTGCTAATTTGAGCTGGTCTTTTTTGAGCAATGCCAAGTTGATAGGGGCTTGTTTGCGCCGCGCGGATCTCCGCAGTGCGGGGCTAGCTGGGGCGAATCTGAGCGGGGCAAATTTGAGCGGGGCAAATCTTGCTAAAGCGGATTTGCGCCTTGCTTGTTTGGAAGCAGCAGAACTCAATTGGGCCGCGTTCCCCGAAGCGGATTTGGGCGGTGCTAATCTTCAAGGAGTTAAATCTGACCAGATTAATTTTGCCGGGGCTAAACTCGACGGCGCGAAGTTGATGGCGGCGGAATTGATGGAGGCGAATTTCAACCGCGCCAGTCTTGTTGGTGCTAATTTAACGGGTGCTAATTTGCGAGAAGCGCATTTGGTGGAAGCGAATTTGCGATCGGCAATTTTAATCGGTGTAAATTTGATTGAATCTGACTTGAATGGCGCTCAAATGCGATCGGCAAATCTGACGGGCGCTGACTTACACCGAGCTGTGCTGGCGGGGGCGGATTTGACTGAGGCGGTGCTGGATAACGCTGATTTGAGTCGAGCTAATCTGGCGGGTTCTTATTTATTGAAAGCGAGTTTCAAGAAGGCGCTTTTGCTGCGAGCTAACCTGCAAGGAGTGTATTTGCTGCGGGCGGATTTGAGCGAAGCTAATTTGCGAAGTGCAGATTTGCGGAAAGCTGATTTGAGCGGCGCTTATTTGATGGATGCGATGTTGGGTGAGGCGGATTTAAGAGAAGCTTGTTTGATTGAGTGCCGTTTGATTCGGACGAATTTGGAGGGGGCGCAGCTTACGGGTTGCTGCATTCAAAATTGGCAAGTTCAAGATGTCGATCTGTCGAGAGTTGACTGCAGCTATGTTTTTACTCAGTTTGATTATAGTGCGAAAGTTGCGGCAAATCGCTTTCCGGTCGATCGCGATTTTGAGTCTGGGGAATTGGGGCGGCAGCATCAAGAGGACAGTTCTATTGTGAAGGTGTGTTTTGATGAATCTCCTAATTGGGAGGCTTTGGTTTTTACGCTGCGTCGGGTGGAGTTGGAAAGCCACGAACTCAAATTCAACGTTCAATTTTTTGAGTCTGCGGGAGAACAAAATTTACTGAGGCTGAGCGCGAACCGTTTGGTGAACGGCAAGATTTTGGGCGATCGCATTTTGGAGCTTTATCCAGATATGTTGGAAAAGGTTTTAGCCAAGGACGCTGAAATTTTGAGTTTGCTGGACTTGGCTGTTCCTAGTAACAATGCGGAGCCTAGCCAAAAGGAAGTATTGCTCAGAAGACAGGAAATCTACCAGCGAATGGTGCGCCAAATTTCGTTTATTTTGATGTCTCAGACGCCGGATAAATTCTCCGAAAGCGTGCAGCGGCTGTTGGATTATTTGAAGCAGCAAGGTATCCCGACAGAGCAGATTCAAAAGAAAGTCATCAGTCAGGCGATCGTGCAGCGGGCAAAGCAAGACCCGTTGTTTCGAGAACAGTTGCTCGCGTGGGAGAAAACGGCGTCCGATCGGGTTCGCGGTTCGATGATCGGGGAAGCGGTGCGGTATGCCATCACCCTTTTGGTCGATTATTAACAGTTAATTGTGAACACTTGAAGCCGAAGAGCGGCTAATACCCGCCCTTGCTCTTCTGCTTCGCAAACTGCAAGCGATCCTGCATTATTGCCAACCAAGACCAGATGTTTCGGGAACAGTTGCTTACGTGCGAGAAAACGCCGTCCCATCGGGTTCGCTGTTCGGTAATGGGGGAAGCGGTGCGGTTTGCGATCGCCCTTTTGTGGGAATGAATAGACTAAGATGGAGATATAAAAGACTTAAGGTAGCTATCAAGACAATCTGGCGTATCAGCATATTGAGATAAGTCAGAAATAATGTTTATTTCTGATAAAGATAGAACCACCTTGACTTTTCTAGTGAAATAGGGGTAGTTACCTATGTTAGCTTCATGCTTAAGCTTTTCGAGAAATTTCCGCAGAAATTCAATCTCAAATTTACCTCGGAAGCTTTTTTGCCTGGTACTACTTCGTAACTCGGTTAGCCTTGCATCTAGTTCTTCTTGAGAGATGGCAATTGTACCCGGAAACATCCTATACAAATCATCAATTACATACTTTTGTGTTATTTGGTTCAAGTCAATCTTTACAAAATCCCACACACTTCTCTTTGAGATATTGAGTGGACTAGACTTATCTCTTTGGCACGCAATCCAAGTATTTAGCAATTCAACAGCATTATGGAACTTCTCTTGCAATTCTATATACAAAGAAACACATCTTTCAAAATTTTCATCCGACTCCAGCAGCTTAAATTCGCTTCTCAAAATCTCAGAGAAACACTGAACTGAGGTGTAGAAGTTTTCTATCGAGTAGCATGGAGTTTCATATATTTCGTTTAAGCCTCTCTCACGAATCGATTGATCAAAGTCTCTATCTATAAAATAAGCTGCTTTAACATTTGCAAAATCCTTTCTGGCTGAAAGCATTTTGTGGATTCGTAAAACTCCATTTTTGCCACTACAATCCCGATAAAAAGCCTTCTCAGGTCTTATAATATTTTTGATCCTGACTCCATAGTATTTACTGTCTTCTCCTTCAAAAAAGCAATATAGCGCCGATGGATCTTGTTTGTATAATCTGGTAAATTCCATAAATACAACTACCGCCTTATCTCGGGATTCCCTTAAAGTGTTTACAGACATTTATTTATTTCTCTATCACAAATGTATCTAGATCATTAGCATTTAAATCTAGTTCGTTATCGAAGATGAATGGAGAATGAGTAGCAGCTAAGAGTAATTTACATTTACCTGACTTCAAAATATCGGGAAGCAAAAGCTTTTGCCACTCTATAGAAAGCGATAACTCTGGTTCATCAAACAGCAAAATAAAGTCTTCGGAAGACTCTAAATAAATTCTGGAAAACAAAGATATAATTTGCTTTTCACCAGAAGAAAGGTTTTTAAGATCAATCTGGTTCTTATTTCGAGTTTGAATTATTGATATCTCTACCTTTGCCTCATCATAAACAATGCGTTTTTTGTTCAAATACTCATTACATATTGTAGCAAACTGATTTATAGAATCATCCTTCTCTTTTTGCTGCTCATATAAACCAACCATTTTTGATAAAAAATAGACTAATTGACTATATTGCTCATCAGAGTTTATCTCTCCTGAACTCACCAATTTCTCAATTTTATTTCTATCAGACTTTGATATATTATAGGACTTACGCATTGACAAAATAACCAAATAGTGCATTGATAAAGAGGGAACGTCTACTAACGGGTATCAGAC
>NZ_JAUBTK010000150.1:0-7792 GCF_036702455.1 Microcoleus sp. D2_18a_D3 | reverse complement strand
GCCGGTGCAGGTGCGGGGGCCGGTGCGGGCGCCGGTGCAGGTGCGGGGGCCGGTGCGGGCGCCGGTGCAGGTGCGGGGGCCGGTGCGGGCGCCGGTGCAGGTGCGGGGGCCGGTGCGGGCGCCGGTGCAGGTGCGGGTGCAGGTGCGGGGGCAGGTGCAGGTGCGGGGGCAGGTGCAGGTGCGGGGGCCGGTGCGGGCGCGGGGGCAGGTGCAGGTGCGGGGGCCGGCGCAGGTGCCGCAACATTAACGTTAAAAGTCCCTAAACTACCAGCAACAGCAAGATTGCCAAGTCCATCTTTAACCTGACTTGCTTGCAAGTTAACACTGTAAGTTCCATTGTCAGTATTATCCCAACTTCCGCCTGGGGGAACAAAGGAATAAGTTGCTGTCCGAGGTGTACCATTACTATTAGTATCGACACTGACAAACGTAGCAGGAATAGCGCTGCCTGACCCATTTATCAAAACATCAGAACTGTCCAAACTTGAAACATCGACAGCATTATTATCACTGAAAGTAACTGTCAATGTTTGACTTGTTCCTCCCGCTGTCGTAATATCAGCAACAGCATTTAAACTAGCAGTTGGCGGAGTCTTGTCAATCTCATAAACTTGTCCCGTTAAATTACCATTGCCAGCAGTTGCACCGCCTAATGGCACTCCCAAGCTATTTTTGATGCTGTCATCATCAACTAAATTTAATCCAATTGAACCGCTGCCCGTACCTGTGTTAACTTGCAGTTGGTAAGTCTTAGCATCAACAGCAGTTAAAGTACCAATAGCTGCACCAGTTACATCAGTGGGGGCTAAACTAAAGTCAGAAACGTCAACGCCTGTTACATCTTCTGAGAATTTAATCTCGTAGGTGGCGGTAGCCGCAGCAGTGGGAGATGTCGCAAGGCGGTTGATGGATGTAACTGTGGGGAAGGTGTTGTTATAAACAACGGTATTGTCGGTACTTGTACTGGCAGTATTGTTATTGCCTGCTGTATCGGTAACGCCGTTAGCTTTGATGCTAGCAATAACATTACCTCCCCCTGTCATGCCGTTGACTTCGACGTTGTAAACGGGGCCGCTACCTGTGATAGTTGGTGTTAATGTTCCTGTTGCTGTACTTGCAGTTAAGTCAATATCGCTGGCATCGAAACCTGTGACGGGTTCGCTAAAGGTGACGGTATAGTTGATAGGTGAAGTTGCAGTCGGGTCTGTTTGCCCTGTAGCTTGATTGATAGTAACAGTGGGGGCAATGTTATCGTAGGTAACTGTGTTATCGGTACTGGTACTAGCAGTATTGGTATTACCCGCAATGTCAGTGACACCGCCTGCTTTCACTGTGGCGATCGCACTTCCCACAGCAGTCATACCGCTAACTGCTACATTATAATTAGCACCGCTACCCGTTACCGTTGCTGTAGTTGCACCAGCCGTGCCGCTTAAGTCAATATCAGCCGCATCGAAACCAGTGACTGGTTCGCTGAAAGTGACAGTATAGTTAATTGGAGATGTTGATGTTGGATCTGTTTGCCCTGTAGCTTGATTGATAGTAACAGTGGGGACAACACCATCAACTAATACGCCTGTTGTTGCACTGACTCCATTTAAAGTCAGGGTGGCATTATTTTTAGTAGCATCTTGAATCGTCGCGTCGCCTGTGAGTGCTAAGTTAGCGCCTACAGTGATGCCATTGCTGTCAAGGTTGCCTGATGCTACGGTGTAACGGAAAGTTTGGGTAGCGGATGACGCACCGGTGCCCGTGAGGGTGGCATTGACAGTACCTCCAGTGTCGAGAGTGATGGGGAGGTTGGCGCTACCAGTACCGGGGGTGATGGTGACGGGTTCGCTAAATGTTGCCGTGAAGTCGAGGTTTCCGCCAATGCCGTAAGTATTGGCGGAAACCTCGACGCTGGTAATGGTAGGGATGCCGTCGAGGGTTCGCTCGACGCCTGCGGTGGGAGCTCCAGTTTTGTTGCCGGTGGCGAAGGTGAAGTTAGCGAGGGTAGGTGCGTCGATACTGATGGTGTTGCCTTCGGTGGCACCTGTGGCAATGTCAGATGTTAGGAATAAGTAGCCTGTGGTGCCGGTGTTGATGGTTTGGGTGAACCCGGTAAAGTTCAGGGCACTGCCGGAGGCGACTAGGGTTTGGGTGCTGAGGGGGGTATCTCCCGCATCTAAAACGTTGTCGGTGGAGTAAATGAGTTGGAAACCAGCGATGTCTGCGGGGGTGTAAGTGCCGCTGGGAGTGAGGGTAACGCCTGTGAGTTGGGCGTTAAAGGTGGAAACGGCTAAGCCAATTTCGTAGAGTTTTTGGTTGGTTGTGCCTGCTAGTAGGGTAGTAGGAGTAGTAGGAGTGACGGCGGGAGTGGTGACAGCGATATCTGGTGTGGGTGCGCCGGCAATAGTCCCGAAAACGTCGTCGTTATTCTGGTTGGTGCCGATGCCGTTGGTGGGGGTGTTGCCTGTAGCATTGGCAGCATTGTTGGTGGTGAAGGTGGCTGCTGATGAAATAACGGTGGGCAAAGCAGCGGGCATTCCTTTGTTGTTGCCGCTGGTATTGGTGAGAGACTGCATGGCGAAGATGGCACCGCCTAAGCCTTGGCCAGCGCCAAAGAACCCGCCTGTGCCACCAGTGGCGGTGTTGCTGGTAAATGTGGTGCTATTGAGGGTTAAAGAGCCCGTGCGGATGAAGATAGCACCGCCCATGCCAGCACCGCCCATGCCAGCAGCGCTGCTGCCGGCGTCGCTGCCGCGGCCGCCAAAGCCGCCGCCAAAGCCGCCGCCGCCGCCGCCATAGGTGCCATAGCCGCCGCCGCCGCCAAAGCCGCCCTCGCCGCCTACGCTGCTGCCGCTGCCGCCGCCGCCGCCAAAGCCGCCGCCACCGCGAAAGCCAGCGCCGCCGCCGCCAAAGCTGCCAACGCCGCCGCCGTAATTGCCGTTACCTCCATAAGCACCAGTACCGCTGGTGCTACTTGCAAATAGCCCGCCGCCGCCGTTGCCGCCAGCGTTGCCGAACATTCCGGCACCACCTCTACTCAAACTTGCTTCTCTAACATTACCGCCGACAGCGCTGTTACCACTAAAAGTGACGTTATTCACCGTGACGCTACCGTCATAGATAAACAAGCCGCCTCCCATACCAGCGCCGCCACCACCTTGATTACTACTCCCTCCTTGGGCTTTGCTGTTGGTGACAGTCATGTCGGAGAAATTCACGGTTCCCGACTTGACAAAGAAGGGCCGAAACTGGTTGTCGCCACTGACACTATTGTTATTGCCAATAAAATTAATGTTGCTGTTAACTAGGGTCTTCATTACCCCTGTAACAGTGACACCTGTGGTGAGGGTGATGGTGTCATCTCCGGCTAGGGCATTCGCATCTAAAATTGCTTTGCTTAATGTGCCTGCTACAGTGCCGCTGCCATCATCGGTTGCCACCGTGACATCAAAGTTAGCCAGTGTATAGTCATAATCTTCCATCGCCTGCCGATTAAACGGCACGGCGGATTCAATCTGGCCCGTTACTATTTCTAAATCCCAGTCGCCGCCTTTAACTGCATTTCCTGTTAAGTCGTTAGAGGCTGCGACATCTGCACCTGTGAGTTCGCTCAATTGCTTGACAAAATTATTGCCAGTTTCTGTGGCGGCTACATCGCATCCATAAAGTAGGATATCTCCGTTCTCTGTCAGAGCATTTCCCCACTGTTTTAGCTGAGTGTTGAATTTTTCGAGGTCATTCCCATTCAGTACGTCTGCACCGAGTTTTAAACTGCCTTGGTTGCCGTGAGAAACTACATGAACAGCTTCAATGCCACTTTCACTAGCCAGTGCTTGGGTAATTTGTTCAATGCCACTACGCTTGTCATCTAAAATGACTATTTTGGCGTTAGCATCTGCGCCCTCTATCAGGTTTTGATAATTCTGTACAGAGGAGTCAACGAAAATAATTTGCTTGTTGGCGGTTGATGAGTTCATAATTGCTGCAATCCTGTTGTCTGTCGTTTACATTTAAGTCCGGCAGGGGTTGAAACCCCCGCATCAAAGCTTAAGTCCTCGCTATGAAGACTGAAGAGTTTATTAGTCCTCGCTGGCGAGGAGTTTAGTTATTAGTAGGGACACGGCGTCGTACCCCATTGGTGTCCACAATCGCCTAAAACCCTTGAGAAATCTCGTTTTTAGCCGAGTCTCGATCCCCCTAAATCCCCCTTAAGAAGGGGGACTTTGAGAAGATTCCTGTCCCCCCCTTCTTAAGGGGGGCTAGGGGGGATCTGGCGTTAATAGTTAAACAGCAGTCTCTGACTGGGTTTGATCTTAAGTTGACACCAATGGGTTTTACGGTTCATTTAGCTTTCGCGACAATAGTGCTGGCGCGGCTATTTGTTGCCTCTGTCCAAAAAGATAAGCCATCAAATCGCTCAAACAAATCGGGGGGTAAAATAGTTGTTCTCGGCTTAAACTCGACTTGAGAACGCACTTGATGTAACCCTGTTGTTTTCAATTTATTATCAAATTCTGGCTCTTGATATTCAACATTCTCGAAATCATGCTCGAAAGGTTCCTCGCCCAGAAATTGATAAATCAACGACATGGTTTTAGCCGGCCCTTTGGTTAATAAATCGTAATCTACCAGTAGAAGAGATGCACTCTGTTCGCTATAAAATGCTTCTTTAAGAGCGTTATAAGCATAACCAACTAAACGCGAACCTTGACTTAATGCTTCGGTACGGCTATAAACTGTAGCCCGTTCCGCTGGATTATTAAATAACCGGGAAACATCAAAGGCGTTGCGCCGAATCAGTAGCTCAATGCTGTCCATAATCCAGGCGATGTTTCTGACACAGCAAATCACTTTTGCTTCAGGAAATAGTTCCAGAATTAGTGGCAATTTACTACACCAAAGGCGATTTGTGTCGAATATCACTTCTTTTTCAGCTTGCGGGTGGTAATAGGCCCAAAAGATGCTCATAATCAGTGCCCGTTTTTGTTCAGGGGAAATAAATACGGAAAACTCATTATCTTCGCTCATGGCTTCCAACATTCTCTCCACTAAACCCCCGACAGGGGATGTCATCGCAGCGTGAAAGCGGGGATTTTGTCGTAGTAGTGCAGCCAGTAAAGTAGAGCCTGAGCGGGGTAGTCCTGATATGAAGTGGGCTTTCACAGGCCTCGTGGGGGAATGGGTTTTTATAACTTAGATGCAACCAAAATGTATCATACCCAAGACATATCTTTTATAGCATATCTTTATTTAACATTTCGCAACACAACATCCAGGTTTACGATCTCTTTACAATCTAGACATCGTGGGTTGGCTTTCCCTATCTCTATCATTGCTTCGGGCCCCTGCCTCTGTAAAGTCGGAAAAGTCGGATCGTAAAGTCGGAAAAGTCGGATCTTTGGCATGAGGACATAATTACTTGGGAATTTTAACCGCAGATGGTGGCGGATGTACGCGCTATGGACGCAGATGAATGTTGAGTTTGGTCAAGTAGGCTCGATAAAACCCGCAAGGCGAGGGAATTACGATCGCGCTACATTTTGGATATATTAAAGATATGCCTCTAGATTCTATGAATAACGAACAAGCTACTTTCAATACAGTCTCCGAACACGAGATTTTTGGCGATCGCGATTTGCCATCTTGGTTAACTCAACAAAAAATCAGCCTCGCTTGCACTACCTATCAAACCAGCAGGTTAATGTTAATCGGTGCTGCGCCAGAAACCAACAGAATCTCGGCTTTTTGGCGAATATTCGATCGCGCAATGGGGCTATTCTGCACGCCGGAACGCCTTTATTTAAGTTCAAAATATCAACTTTGGCAATTAGATAATGTCTTAGAATCCGGGAAATTATACCAAGGATACGATAAATTATATATACCAAGAATCGGCTATACTACAGGTGATATCGACATTCACGATATCGCTGTCGATAAAAATAATCAAATCATTTTTATTAGCACTTTGTTTAATTGTATCGCTACTTTGAGCGATCGCCACAGTTGCAAACCTCTCTGGAAACCGCAATTTATCTCACAATATATAAATGAAGACCGCTGTCACCTCAACGGTTTGGCAATGGTGGCTGGGGAGGCGAAATATGTCACGGCGTCGAGTCAGTCGGATGTGGTGGATGGCTGGCGCGATCGCCGAAAAAATGGCGGTATAGTTATTGATATTCAATCTAATGATATCATCGTCACAGGATTGTCAATGCCGCACTCACCTCGCTGGTATCAAGACAAATTGTGGCTGCTGAATTCGGGGCGGGGAGAATTTGGTTATGTGGATTTAGAGACAGGGAAATTTGAGGCAATTGCGTTTTGTCCGGGCTATGTCCGAGGACTGGCTTTTTGGCAAAATTGGGCAATTGTTGGACTGTCGAAACCTCGGGGTGGTGACAATACTTTTAGCGGTTTAGAATTGGATGAGTTGTTGGTAGCAAAGGATGCTGAGCCGCGCTGTGGTATGATGGCGATCGATTTGACTACGGGGGCGATCGTTCACTGGTTGCGGTTTGAAGGAATTGTCACGGAACTGTATGATGTGCAGGTGATTCCAGCAGTGCAAAAGCCGATGGCGTTGGGTTTTCAAACGGATGAAATTGCTCAGTTAATTACTTTGGAACTTTAACGGCAGAGGGTGGCGGATGTACGCTAATGAACGCAGATTAAGATGCAGTTTGTTTGGTGACTTCGACATAAATATGTTCTAATCGCACGGGATACCGAGCAATTGAATCAATAGAAATCCCGTCGAACAGCAAAATAATCTCTTTTAATTCTAAACGTTCCGGCAGCCAAAAAGCTAAATCGCTACCGTAGCGGCGCGGGATGAAACTGTATTGTTTAGCGCGGGCGATGACTTCAGCTTCTTCGTCGGTTTTTACCACGATAATTTCTTGAGCCGGAATCAGTTTTTGCAACTCTTCTAAACTACCTTCTGCGACAATACTGCCATTTTTCAGAATTCCGATTCTCTGACAAAGACGCTCAGCTTCATCCAACAAGTGAGTTGTCAGCAGAATTGTAATTCCTTCCGATTGCAAGCGCTGAATTAACTCCCAAATTTCATAGCGAGCTTCAATATCTAAACCAGTTGTCGGTTCGTCTAAAATTACTAATTTAGGTTGGTGCACCAATGCTACCGCAATATTCAAACGGCGCTGCATTCCTCCGCTCAAAGTTTCTACTGGGCTTGTAGCTCTATCTGTCAAATTTACTGCTTTCAAACAGTGTCTTACTTGATAGCGCCGCTGCTTGCGCTCTAAGCCGTAAATTTGAGCAAAAAAGTTGAGGTTTTCCTCGCAGCTAAGGCTTTTGTAAAGCAAATTTTCTTGAGGCGCTACCCCTATTAACAATTTTGTAGCTTCGGAAACAGGTTCGCCATTAATAGAAACTTGACCGCTGTCGGCATTTAACAAATTGCATAAAATATTGATAGTTGTAGTTTTGCCCGCCCCGTTTGGTCCCAGCAAACCGTAAATTTCTCCAGCTTGAATGTGCAGTGTTAAATCTTTAAGCACTGAACGCTCGCCATAGGACTTATTTAACTTTTCTATTTGCAGCACTACTTTAATTCTCCGTATTATTTTATATATTTACGGTTGTTTATGAACGATTAAACCGCAGAGAGCGCAGAGGGCGCAGAGTCAGAGAAGAGAGAGATGAATAATTAGGACATAATGCAATACGGTTCAGATAAGACTGATCCCCCCTAGCCCCCCTTAAGAAGCTATGCCTTACTCACATCTTTCTTAACAAAATCCGGCTTGACATCTGGGGGGGAATGGGTAGA
>NZ_JAUBTK010000149.1:0-7886 GCF_036702455.1 Microcoleus sp. D2_18a_D3 | reverse complement strand
GAGTTCTTGTTTCGCCGATCATATGTTAGGTTCTTCTGAACCTTTGTGTCAAGCTTAATTAAGATGCTCTTACCCTGTGCAGAAGTCCCGGATATTGTGATAGAAATTGCTCTAACTAGCGGCGGTATTGACAAACTGGATGTGTATCGCGGTTTGCAGGTTCCGGAAGTCTGGTTTTGGGCTAAAGATCAATTTTCTCTTTACCGCTTGCGGGAGTCTGGTTATGAGTTAATTTCCAGCAGTGAATTTTTACCGGAGTTAGACTTTTCTGTATTGAGTCAATATGTAGGATATGTTAACCAAACTGAAGCTGTTATTGCTTATAGAACTGTTTTGCAAACAGCTACAGGAATGTCAAATCAATAGACATCTCCCGAAAAGCCAGTATTGAACAGGCAAGATGCCTGTTCCACAATTAAAAAAAAGCCCGTGAAGCGTAGCTATCCCGCAGGGAATCGCACTTTACAAAAAAAACTACAATAAAATCCTATGCAGCCGATCGCACTTTCCGACTCTCACATTTAACAAAGGTATGTAGTTGCGCTTTAGCGCTCTTTCCTTGGCTAAGAGCGCTAAAGCGCAACTACATACCTAAAATTTAACCCCTATTTGTGACAGTTGGCCTTAGTCCTAACAATAAAATCCACAATCAAATCCTATGCAATCTATCGCACTTTCCGACTCTCACATTTTATCCATGCGTACCCACGCCGAAAGCGCTTATCCTGAAGAATGCTGCGGTTTGTTGCTCGGTCGAGTTACTGGCGATGTTAAAACTTTGGTAGAAGTTTGGCCGACTGACAATGCTTGGAGTGCGGAAGCTGAGGAGAATTGGCCTGAACAAAAAGGATTGACAGAAAGACGCAGATATGCTATTAGGCCCGAAGATATGTTGCGGGCGATGAAACACGGGCGCGATCGCAGTCTGGATATTATCGGTATATATCATTCTCACACGGATTGTCCCGCAGTGCCCTCAGAGTGCGATCGGACATTGGCCTGGGCCGAATACTCTTACATTATTGTGTCCGTCCGACAAGGCCGTTCGGAAGACCTCCGCAGTTGGAGTCTTGACGGAGAGGGGAACTTTCAAGCAGAGGAAATTCTCGCACAGGAACCGACTGAGATTAAGAAATAATTAGTAAAAATAACAAACACGTAAAAATGCGAAAGATTCAGATAGGATATAATTCAAAATCTGCGCTACACACAATATCATGCTAAATCCTAATCTGGACGAGATCCAGCTCAACAAACAAGAATACGAACGCTACTCTCGCCACCTGATCCTGCCAGAAGTTGGATTAGACGGGCAGAAGCGTCTCAAAGCGGCCAGCGTGCTCTGCATCGGTACGGGAGGTCTCGGTTCGCCGCTGCTGCTGTATTTAGCAGCCGCCGGTGTTGGCCGCATTGGGATTGTAGACTTTGATGTTGTAGACCATTCCAACTTGCAGCGGCAAATAATTCACGGCACTTCTTGGGTTGGGAAACCGAAGATTGAGTCGGGTAAAAATCGGATTTTAGAAATTAATCCTTTTTGTCAAGTTGATTTGTACGAGACTCGCGTTAGTTCGGAAAATGCGATCGACATTGCCACTCCTTACGATATCATTATCGACGGCACGGACAACTTCCCGACTCGCTATTTGATGAACGACGTTTGCGTGCTTTTAAACAAGCCCAACGTCTACGGTTCTATCTTCCGATTTGAAGGACAAGCAACAGTTTTCAACTACGAAGGCGGCCCGAATTACCGCGATTTGTACCCGGAACCCCCGCCTCCTGGGATGGTTCCTTCTTGTGCAGAAGGCGGCGTTTTAGGCGTTTTGCCGGGAGTAATTGGCTGCATTCAAGCAACGGAAGCTATCAAGATTATCTTGGGTCAAGGCACTACTTTGAGCGGCAGATTGTTGCTTTACAATGCCTTAGATATGACGTTCCGGCAATTGAAATTGCGCCCGAATCCAGTGCGCCCGGTAATTGAAAAGTTAATCGATTACGAAGAATTCTGCGGCTTTAGTAAAGTACCAGCAGAGCAACCGCAAATTCCTGAGATGACTGTCAAAGAACTTAAGGAGTTAATCGACAGCGGTGCGGAGGATTTTGTATTGTTGGATGTTCGCAATCCCAATGAGTATCAAATTTGTCAAATTCCTGGGTCAGTTTTGGTTCCTTTGCCGGATATCGAACACGGCGCAGGTGTCGCTAAGGTCAAGGAATTGTTGAACGGGCACCGCTTGATTGCACACTGCAAAATGGGCGGACGTTCTGCGAAGGCTTTGGGGATTTTGAAGGAAGCTGGAATTGAGGGGATTAATGTTAAGGGCGGGATTACTGCTTGGAGTGAAGAAGTAGACCCGTCTGTACCTCAATATTAAGCTCAATCTTTTTCTGGGGCGGGCGATTTGCCCGCCCGGAACCGGGATTATTGCGGCGGCAACTGTTTAGTTCTAGTTAGTAGATTCTTGAACTTACCTAGTAGATTCTTGAACTTGCCACTCCACATAACCAAAAGCGAAACCCCAAACCCCGCACCGATACTAATCAACAATACGAAGGCAAAAGAATTAATTCCCACCTTCAGGAAAGGCAAAGGCAAAGCAACTATTTGATTAGGCGGGTCTTGTTTAATTAAATAAGGAGAACTGCCAGCCACTACGCCGGCTACTCCCAAACCCAAGCCGACAGCTTGAATCGTTACCTCTAGTTTGGCATTCCGATAAGCTTCTTCGATCGCCACAATAGCTCTAATTGCCTCGGTTGCTTGGTCTAGCAAGCCCGAACCGTGTTTGAAATAGCCTAAATCTGCTTGAATCTGCCTTTGAAACTGCGGGCAAGTTTCTTTACTGAATGCTGCGAGGAAACTTAAATCGGCATCACTATCATTGTACTTTTTAGCTGCTTTGATGTCAAGACTTATTTTATTTAATGTATCCTGGTAATTTTGGGCGTTAATGGCGATCGTATTTTGGCGAAACTCCAAATCAATCAGCATTCGGGCATACTTCACAGCCCGAGGCGGCATCTCAATCATCTGAGTTTCCAGATATTTTAATTCTTCCTCCTTTAAACCCGCACCTTTCAATTGCTTCTGCTGAGCTTTATCTCGCTGCAAATACTTAAAAGTATTGTCAATATCGAGTTCAATTTGTTTGTATTCCTCGCGAGTCACCAGGTAAAGTTTGCGGCTGTCGTGATAAGCGCGAAGAATCTTATTTCGGTACAAAAACAAATCCATAAAATCGCTGTACCGCGTCTGATCCCAGATTTCATCAGTTGCAGAACTGTTGAAAAACCAGACGATAACGTGGCAGTCGTTATCTTGCCGACTCGGATTGCCGTATTCTAAAATCGGGCTACCGAACAATTCGCCTTGACGGTAAAAACTCGGCAGATTTTGACCAGAAATCAACTTTTCCAGACACTGTTTGCCTAAAGCTTGGAGAAACTGCGAATCTGCCCGCGCCGCTTGATTTTGTTCGACACTCAGCCAAGCTGTAAGCAGCAGAGTTTGCCCGAAATAGCTTTGCACGAAATCCGGCAGCAAGCAGTTATCGGGATTAAATTCCTTGAAGATGCTAACATCGACAGCCGATGTTTTATTGCCGTTAAGTTTTTCGGGAACGCGAATTTGTAAACCCAAAGCGTAGCTGTCATCAATTCGCAGCGGTTGGGCGAAACCTTTGAGATTAATTTGCTGGTTTTCGTGGGAAATATTCTTAGCAAAGGGGAGAGAATTCCGGTTGCCAACAACTTCTTTCTCTTTATTAATAAGGTTAACTCGCCATCCGGCAGGTTCGTCTTTTTTGGACAAGTAGCTGCCGTTGAATGCCGTACCGACTGCTAATTTAGTTTGCAAAATCTCATCGCACTTCTGCCACAAACGGGCGAATTCCACAGGGGAATTTGACTCTGATTCTAGGGGTTGGCAGAGGTGAAAGGCAAACAAATAGACGTTGGGGGCATAGATTTTACTGTTTTCAGTCATTGTCTGTATTTGATTGATTCTCTGCATCTAGTTCTTTTTGAAGTTTTTTGTAGCTATCTTCAATGCTTTGACGCAGAGTTTGGGTGATGTTAGTTAGTGGGTCAATTGTATTTGGGGTGGGTTCGCCCGCGTCCTCGATTTCTTTTTTGTTTTTGGCGGCAGCCTTTTTTAATTCTTCTCCCAAATTATGATGATAACACCACTTGCTGATAGCCATAGCAATAGGAAACAATGGATCGTCTGCTAATTCTCCCATTTCTGTTTTTAATTCGGGTAAATCTTGCCATGCTGTCGGCAGGAAAATACTCGGCTTTTCGTGCAGCCATTGGAGAAAAGCATTGATAATTTTGTCAGGTTCCATTGTAATTACTCCCGTGATTTAAAAATATAAATTCGTAGGGGTGGGTTTCACCAACCATAATTGCCTGAAATCGACAATCTCTCAAACCCGCCCCCACCCAACGAAAAATCATCATCTACATTTTAACATTTGATGCAAATTTCAGGTTGATGTGGGTTATTGGTCGGGCGGGGGCGGGTTTATCTAGATTGTTGGTAATCGTTATATATTGTTTGTAAAACCCGCCCCAACAAAATCTTGATGGCACGCCTAACTTAATATCCTGTAGCACAGAATGCCGCCCAATATTTCGGATCGCGGAACGGCTGTTGATGACTCGAAGACGCTAACCATAATTCTACGCTTTGTCTGGATTTTTCATCTAAATTTAACAATCCTACCCAAACTCGACAATCCTCCATGCTCACCCCGCGCATCCAGTTTTGCGCCGCATTCAAAGCGAGGGCTACTGAATCTGCATCCGGCAATTCCTGATAAAATTTAATCATCAAAATTGCGGTGGCAAAATCATCGACAGCCCACAGACTGCTGACAACATTCATGCTACCCGCATACAAGAAGCCGCTGGGTAAACCAATGTATTCATCCGTCATTGCGGTTGAGTCGGTTAACCCGGTTTCGCAGGCGGAAAGTGTGACGAGACTGCACTGCGGTAACTGCAATTCGGCAAAGATTTCTCGCAGGGTGAGGCATTTTTCTGGGATGGCTTTTCTGCCGCTGCGTAGGGTGACATAGCGCTGTTTTTCATCGGGCTGATTTGACTCTGGGGGCGGGGGTGAGGTTTGCGGTTCCAGGGAATCGGCTAAGACTAGGGATGACAGCAGCGGATAGTCAAAGTTGAATACGCCGTGACAGGAAAAGTGCAGGTAGCGGGTGTTTGAAAGGTTTTCTCGGTTTTCGTTGAGGGCGGTTTTTGTGGCTTGTTTTCGGAGTAAAACTTGATGGGGATTGAATCGGGTTTTGATGGTTTGTACTTCCATATCCGCATTGAATAAATCTTCGGTGGGATTCTGCAGCGCAAATAGTTGTTGCTGATTTGAGAGGGTGGATTTCCTGGTTGTGACTCGGTTTTTTACGAGTTCCAGCAGTTGCAAGCTGGGGCTGTATTTCACGCCGGCGGGGAAGCCGTCGAGGAGGTATCCGCGAAAGTTGGTTTTTTGTTTAAATCGGGTTTCTGAGGTGAATGGTAGGGCGTGGAGGGGGAATAAGTGCAGGTAGCGGTGGGGTACTAGGATTAGTTGTTTGCAGTTGGGGGGGATGTCGGCGATTATCTCGTTTAGTCGCAGGATTTCTGAGAGTGTTTCGAGTTTTTGGGATAGGGTTTTTTGCCAGGTTCTGTTGGTCTTTTGGTTGCGGTATTCGTCGAGATAGTTGTTTTTCCAGGTTTCTAATTCGGCTATTTCGGTTGTGGTATATGTGACTGGTTTTATGCTGTCGCGGGTGATGATAAAGGCCGATCCGCCCCAGCGATCGTCGGAGTTGGAGTTATTGCCGATGTACCATTCTATGATTGCTGTTTCGGTGTCTAAGGTTTGTTGGAATTTGGTGATATCGATGGGTTCGACTTTTTGAGTTAGGGTGAATTCTGGTTCTCGCTGTTTTATCTGTTCTAGCAGTTGTGTTAGTTGCTGTGATGTTGTTTCTAATTTGGCTTTTTGTTGTTGGAAATATTCGGGGCTGAGGCTGCGGGTTTGGGTTGTGGGTTGTGAGGGAGAGTATTCGGGAACCCCCCCCGGCCCCCCCTTGGTAAGGGGGGGAGAAAGAGGGGGAGATGGGGTTTCTGTTTCTAGGAGTTGTTGGGAGGCGGCGATTTGGCGGCGCAGGTTTTGGAGTTGCTGTTTCTCGGTTTCGGTGGCTGTTTTGGGGTAGATTTCGCTGTTGGTGAAGAGTTCGACTAGGTAGCGGGATTTGCTGCGTTCGATTGTTTGCAGGGCTTTGTCATATTGTTGGTGATTGATGCAGGATTGCATCATTTTTTCGTAGACGTTGAGATTTTCTTCGATGATTTCTCGTTTGCGGTTGTCGGAGGTTATCCACTCGCGGCTTTGTTCGACTGCTTCGATGGCTTTTTCGTAGCCGAAGATGGCTGTTTCCCACAAACTTTCTGCAAATCCTAAATTGCCTAGATTTCTGCCTGTTTGCAGACAGTAAATTGGCAAAGCGGTGGGAGTGCAAACTTCTAAAGCTGCTTCATAAAGTGCGATCGCGTTTTCGATATTCTCACCCCGTTCTCCTTTGATTCGGTCACTGTAAGCATTTGCCAAATTATTTTGAGTTATCGCCCAATCTTGGGGAAAAGCATCGCGGGTGCGAACTTGTAAAGCTGCTTCATAAAGTGCGATCGCCTTTTCTATATTCTCTCCCCTGTCTCCCTTGATTCTGTAACTGTAAGCATTTGCCAAATTATTTTGAGTCATTGCCCAATTTTGGGGAAAAGCTGGGCGGGTGCGAACTTGTAAAGCAGCTTCATAAAATGCGATCGCCTTTTCTATATTCTCTCCCCTGTCTCCCTTGATTCTGTAACTGTAAGCAATTGCCAAATTATTTTGAGTGTCTGCCCAATCTTGGGGAAAAGCTGGGCGGGTGCGAACTTGTAAAGCAGCTTCATAAAATGCGATCGCCCTTTCTATATTCTCTCCCCTGTCTCCCTTGATTCTGGAATAGTAAGCAATTGCCAAATTATTTTGAGTGTCTGCCCAATCTTGGGGAAAAGCTGGGCGGGTGTGAACTTGTAAAGCAGCTTCATAAAATGCGAGCGCCCTTTCTATATTATCACCCCTGTCTCCCTTGATTTTCTGGCTGTAAGCATTTGCCAAATTATTTTGAATCGTTGCCCAATCTTGGGGAAAAGCTGGGCGGGTGTAAACTTGTAAAGCTGCTTCAAAAAATGCGATCGCCTTTTCTATATTCTCTCCCCTGTCTCCCTTGATTCTGTAACTGTAAGCATTTGCCAAATTATTTTGAGTCATTGCCCAATCTTGGGGAAAAGCTGCGCGGGTGTAAACTTGTAAAGCTGCTTCAAAAAATAATATCGCCCTTTCTATATTCTCTCCCCTGTCTCCCTTGATTCTGGACCAGTAAGCTATACCTAGACTATTTTGAAACCTTGCCCAATCTTCTGAGTAAGCTTCGCGGGTAAAAATAGTTAATCCTATATCCAGACAAGCAATCGCAATCTCTATGTTGCTGCTGCGACTGCCTTGCTGAAGACTGGAAAATTTTATATCTAAATTGTATAAAATCTTGGCACGAATTTCTGCTATATCTGCATCCAAGTTGGGCAGGGTTTCAGTTGCCCACTCTCGCAAATATTGGGCAAAATCATCGTCTAATAATTCTAGATTGGCTTGCAGGATGGCGGTTCGTTCTTCGCTGGGACAGGTGAGGAGAGATTCAATCAGGGTGAGATAGGCTTGGCGGCGTGGTTGGTTCATTTTTGACTACCCATGTTTGTATGATTGGCTCTCCTGAGTTTATGGTGTAAAATGTACCTACTAATACATTTACCGTTATGAGCTTCCATCTAGACTATCTATT
>NZ_JAUBTK010000148.1:0-8195 GCF_036702455.1 Microcoleus sp. D2_18a_D3 | reverse complement strand
TTTGAAAACTACAAAAATAGATGTTTACTTACTTGGCATTTTAATTGTTAGTTTGGCATACCAAGTAAGGAAGAACCCATTTTTATAAGGTTTCCACATATCTATACTGCAGGCTTCTATTTGGTCTAAAACCTCTTCTCCCCAGGCTTCTAGGTATTTTTGTATTTCCACTTGAGTTCGATTTTTGACCATTCCTACTATAATTTTTTTATCGATATCTACTAAAACTACACAATAATTTTTCTGTCCTTTAAAGAGAGCAATTTCATCAATTCCTAGCCTTTTTAATCCTGATGGTTTTTGTCCGATCAATTCCTTTCCCCATTCTTTTAACATGGTTTCTATTTCTTGTTCGCTGACTCCATTCCTTTGAGCCACATTTTTAATATCGCTTTCTAATAATTCTGACAAAATCTTTTTTTTCAACCTCTCTGTTCTGTATAGGTTCTAGTTTTTTTAACAAATTCTAAGTCTTCACTAAATTTTTTTGGGCAACCTTCACACCTCATCTGACGGCGATTTACTTGTAAATATACTTTTTGCTCTCCAAACGGCAAATCCCTCACTACATAATAATGATTTTGATGGAGTTTATCAGTTTTCTTCCCACAGTCGGGACAAATGGCTTTTTTGTTGTTATTATCTAAGTAAATCGTGATTCCTATATTTTCAATAATCTGATAACTTTTGACGGTCACTCCCTCAATATTAAGGAGTTTCGTCATTAGATGAAGTTGAGGATTGGAAGCCATAGGTATAATTTTTATCTTAATTTCTCTAAAATCTAACTTTATTATACTACAAAAAGCCCTGTAAGTCAATATATAACTGCTTTGCCAGCGCCTAATGTTTATATTTTATAGTTAATTTTTATAAAAATTATTAACTTTTTTACATACTAGGTTCGGTAGAGCCCCCTTGATTTTCACTTTTGGCTGATAGTGTGCTTCGTAAGCGTTGCTTGCAGCTATTGGAGCGCCCTGAAACCCTTATTGTCAGGCTATCAAAAAGTGTCCGAAGTGTTGCTGCTGTTAAATCAATTCTTTCTTGACCGTTTACTTTCCTATAATCTTCCTAAAACTCTCTAGTTATTATAGCCTATTTTTGAGTAATATCAATTCCGGTTGCATCGGAATAGTAAAATCCCGTCAACAGTCAACAATCACCGATGTTGCAACCGGAATATATCTAATTCATCTGCGTGAATCTGTGTTTATCGGCTATCATCTGCGGTTAAAGAAAGAGAATTTTTCGGGCCGCCCCCGACAATGGATTGACGCTAATTCACGCAGATGTCGAGATTATAGATATCAATAAGTCCGATGCTAACAGATTTGATCTGACACGCTCCAAATATATTATTCCGATGCAACCGGAAACGATATAAATAGTATTAATTCCCAATTTTGCAATCTCACATCTAAAATGGTCTGAGCTCAAAATTGAGAAGGGCTATAATCTATCACATAGAATTATAGAGATTCAAAGGCAGCGGTGAAACCATCTAAGGTCAAGCATTCTTCCATAAATTCCTCTACATCGTTGACATTCTCAAGCTGATATTCCATGATGCGTTGACCGTCGCCTTTCATCTTTTTGGAAGAAAGAGGCGTGGCAGGATATTTGGCAGCAATGGCTTTGAAAGCTTTGGAATGAGTATCCCAGCTTGCAGCAGAACATTTTATGGTTAAACGCCACATAATTAAATTACTCCTTGGGTTTGGTTTAGTAATAGTCTGACACGAGTAAAACTTAGATCGATAGTGCCGAAAAATCAAGGGATTCTGTGGTTTGGAAAAAAGTTAAAAGCCGAGCCACTATGTGAGCAACACCACCCTTAACATTAGACTCAACATTCAAAGGCATCACCGGATCGTGGAGTGATAAGCGTAACAGAAACCAGCCGGATTCGCTAGGTGAGGTGCAGGAAATTCGCAGGCCTTCGTAGTTATTGGGAACTATTTTCCAGTCTGCTTGCGTTGAGACAAATTGTTGCAGTTGCTCAATAACGCTCTCGCCGTGAGCCTTGAAATCATCTACACCAAGTTTAATCCGAAATTCTGCACTTTCTTCGGGTTCTTTTAAATTCGCAATTAAATCTGGCAAAGATTGGTTTGCTAGCTTTGACTTAGCTAATTCAATCAATAATTTACTGACCAAATAAGCGCCATCATCCAAAAAGTAATTTTCTTTCAAAGCTCCATGTCCAGAGGTTTCAATCGCCAGCCATGATTCCTGTCCGGCTTCATTGAGGCGAATCGACTCGTCAATCACATTTTTGTAGCCGCGTTTAAAGCGATGATGAATCCCTTTTAGATCCTGTTCGATGAATTGTGTCAAGCCATCTGAGGTGATAGAATCGGTGACAATGGTAGAGCCTGGGTGTTCTTTTAATATAATGGCAGAAATCAAGGCAATTAAGCGATTGCGATTGAGTTCCTTGCCAACTTGATCGACGGCCGCGCTGCGATCGACATCGGTATCAAAAATAATCCCAAAATCGGCTTGATGTTCAATTACCGCTTGACAAATTGACTGCATTGCCTGTTTATCTTCGGGATTTGGCACATGATTGGGGAAAGTACCATCGGGTTCTAAAAACTGACTGCCCGTGGTGTCTGCACCTAAAGGTTTTAAGACTTTATCAACATAAAAACCGCCAGCACCATTGCCCGCATCCACAACAATTTTTAATCCTGTTAGTGGTTGCTCAAAATTATCTGGATGATTGACGGATTCCCGGATATTTTTGACAAATTGGTTAGCATAAACAGAGATGAAATCATGCTTTGTAATGTTACCGGGCGATGCGGCTGGCTGGAAGCTATTGCTTTGGGCTAGTGCTAAGATATCTGTAATATCCGGTTTTTGTAAGCCACCTTTGGCGGTGAAAAACTTTAAGCCGTTTCGATTAAATGGCAAATGGCTAGCAGTGAGCATAATCGCGCCGTCGCAATCAAAACCAGGGGTAATGGTACTCATAAACATGGCGGGGGTTGAGGCCATTTCAAAGTCGTACACGGTTGCACCCACTGAGGCGATTCCCTCCATGACTGCTTGCATTAAGGTTGGCCCTGATAGGCGACTGTCACGCCCGATCGCGATCGTTAATTCGGCCACTGGTTTATTGACTTTTTGCACCAGCCAACTGACAAATGATTTACCTAAGATTGTCGCAATTTCGGGGGTGAGGTTGACTTTTTCATTGGGAACGCCTTCGAGGGCGATACCGCGAATGTCTGAGCCATTTTGAAGTTTTGTCCAGTTGAAGTTTTGCATAATAATTGATGGTAAGTAAAAAGATCGGAGTCGGTGGTTGAAACCGATTATACAAACTTTCCTCTGCAGCCCGTTCGACTGAGCGCTAGCCGAACGGCTTTCGCGGACTAATAAATAAACAGGGGAGAATTTTGGGATTTGGTATTATATCATGTCCGGTCGATTACCCCTAATACGGTAGGGGCGGGTTCACGAAAAATATCTGCCAATAATTGACAATCTCAAAAACCAGCCCTTTTAATCGCGGTCACTCGATCGGACATGAAATTATTAGTCATTAGGGTGACAGAGTTTTTCAATTCAATCAGCTAATCGGCATTTAAGTTGTATTTAAAGAAACAATCCCAGTCTTGTGGGTGGGATTTGAGCAACGCCCCAACTATCCACTTGAAATGTGGAACAGCTTACGGGAAATTTCTGACTAATCACCGCTGAGATTAAGCTGTGATTCCTTAGCGGGGTTCAACGCTGTAAATTGCCTGCAAGCGGAACTCACCATGAGAGGGAACTTCCACAATATCTGTAGCTGCATTGGTCGTTTCTACGCACAGTAAACGCTGATAATCTGCATCATCAAGGTCGGCCATATTTGCAGAAATTGTTACCCAGGGATTCCACACTACGACGGATTTACTACCCGATGATTTAATGCGAATCCGACGATTGAGGGCGCTATCGTCAATGACTAATTCATTGGTGACATCAAGATAAATGCGATCGACTTCACCTGTTACTACCACTGCACCCACTTGAGTTTTTTCCACACCACCATCCGCTTTATCAAGATACTGGCTATTTTCTAAGCCTAAAACCTGCACGCGGTTGATATCGCCGACTTGGAAATAAGTATGGAAAGCTTGGGTGAGGGGAAATGCTTTGTCGCCTAGATTGCGGGTGATTAATTCTACCGTGAGGCTGGTGCCGATCGTAATCTCGATCGCCAGTTCAAAGGCTTGGGGCCAAATTGCTCTAGTTTCATCGGTATCCTTGAGTCCGAGAGTGACTTTGGTGGCGCCGTCTGGAGTTGTGGCGGTTCCTAGCACATTCCAGAGGCGATTCCGCACAAACCCATGACTCGGACGCCCCAAGGCTTCGGGATCAGGGCCAAACCAGGGCCAACAGATGGGTATACCGCCTTTGATTGCTTTCCCTTCGGCGTAGTAGGCTTTTTCGCTGACGAACATCAAGTCTGTGGCTTCGGTGGCTGGTTGAAAGGAGAGCACTTGACCGGAATACACAGAAATTAAGGCTTTGGCTTGACCGTTGTCGATGTGAATCATGGGGAAACCACCGTTTCCGGTGGCGAAGGTGAGGTTCCCGGCAATGCCGTAGTCTGTGTTTAATTTGTCAATACTCATCAGAAATATGGGTTTGAAACCCCGTCCTTTTAGGACGGCTTTACATTGGATGGGGGGGGAGGAATTCTCCCCCGATGAATGCTTGTTACCGCCTTGGATATAGTGACATACTCCTACATTAAGCTGAGTACAGCTATAATGTAGGCTTCTGGGCGACTCCAGCTATTGCTTCGGACATTAACTGAGCTTTAAAGACGGGATGACCCACCGCCCTATTTTTGATTACGATAGCTGCATTGTGATCACGGTCAAGACTACATCCACAATTTGGGCAGTCGTGCCATCTTTCATGCAACTTTTTAGGTACTTTTTCACCGCAATTAGAGCAATCTTGTGAAGAGTTATAAGCACTTACTGGAATCACCAACAAACCAGCATTTACAGCTTTGTTTATTATAATCGACAGAAAGCTTGACCACCCAGCATCCAACACAGATTTAGCCAATCTTGTACGAGCAAGTCCCTTGACATTCAAGTCTTCAACTGCAACAACCTCATATTTTTTCAAGAGATTGTTAGCAGTTTTGAAATGAAAGTCTTTACGTTTGTCGGCTACTTTCTTGTGACACTTCCCCAGTTGCTTAACTGCTTTGTGTCTCCGGCTGCTACCTTTTTTACGGCGCGAGACTCGCTTCTGAATAGTCCGCAGGCGTTTTTGAGCTTTGCGGTAATGCTGAGGAATCGCCACCGTCTCCCCTTCTGATGTTGTCAAAAAATCCTTCAACCCCATATCAATGCCAGCAATTTTTTGAGGATTAAAATCTGGTTTAATTTCCGGGACTGTCGAGTCTTCCAAGCTGAGAGTTGCATAGTAACCATCAGCTTTTTTGGTGACAGAGACGGTTTTGATTTTAAATCCATCAGGTATTGAACGGTGCAAAATAACTTTGACTTTTCCGAACATCGGCAAGTTAATTAAGTTATTTTGCAAGCAGCCGTCTTTAACTTGAGGGTAAGTGAACGTGCGGTAACGACTACGCGGCTTGAATCTAGGTCTACCGCTGCGTTTCCCGTTGCTATCACCTTTCAGGAAACGATCAAAAGTTACCTTAACTCGCTTAACTACATCTTGAAGAACTTGAGAGTCAACTCCGGCATACCAAGGATGAGTTTTCTTGAGTTGAGGTAACGTCTTTTTCTGGCTGTAATAGTCGGGATTTTCCCGCAGTTCGGGTAAGTGGCAAACTAGCGGACACGCATTGATGGGAGAACGATTTTGTTCGTACCAATTAAATCGATCTGCCAACAAATAGTTGTACTGGGCGCACAGCAGAGACAGCCATCTGTCAATCTCAGTGGCTTGCAACTTTGTTGGACGTAATCGGTACTGGTAAGAAGTTCTCATTGAGTAGTAAATGTTTGATTGCAGTCGCTACGCATCAATTAGTGTTAATGTACCCGAATACGTTACTTGATGTCAAGTGCATGAGTGAATGTTTTATCCATAAAATAAGAGAGGTTTCTAGCCTTAATTGCTAGTATTTACCACCAAGTATTGACACCTCGAAGAATTTGTTTGTCTCGTCATCCACCCGCTCACTGCTCAATGCTTGCGCCTGTGAGATTGCTTAGCGGGTGGAATCCTCACCTCACCGCGTCTTTCATCCCACACTAACCGAAGCGGTATAGTGTGGAGATTCCCGTCTGTTTAGCTAACGACGTTCGACGTTTTGTATTCGCCTTTAACCCGGACAGTTACGGATCGAGTGCTTTCTACCTGTACGCATAACAAGTGGCGGTAAGCCCGTGTGTGTATATCCCTTCGCCACTGATATCCCTTGAGGTTACAGACTAGGGAGGCATCCAGTAACATCGTTCGGTGTACCACCACCAGATAATTCAGTTTGTCTCAAAGACGCAGGCTAGACACTGTTTTAGTCTCAAATTAAGAAGGTGGTGAGTCTTCCTCTTTCAAGCCCCATGCCTTTAGGCTGGGGTTAGTGACGCTGTTGGCTTGGTGAATTGCTTTACAATTATCCGATATTATGGTGGCTAGATTTATTATATTGTTGAGTTTGACGAAGGAAGGTGCGATCGACACAACGATGCCGTCAGAGAAACCGATGGCGAGTCCCAACACATCGCGAGGGGATGTGCGATCGAACCCACCCACGCAACTTGCTGAGTTATTCGTAATCAAGCTAATGCAGCAGTTCATCAAAAGACGGCGCAGTCGCAAAACTCCGCATCTGGATTGATTCGTTGTATAGCCCGGAAACCCCAGTGGTGTCACCCACAGCCTCCCTCGCTAAAATTTGTCTTCGTAGAGTCTGGCGCAAGGGGATTAATGCAATGGGTGATAACTGTCAGGGTACAAGCGCACTCAAACATTTGAGGTGATCTCATCTTTTCTGTGCGCTTAAGTTTTGTTATGCTGAGCCAGAATCGGGTTTTTTCACATATATACGTTCCATATCCCGTGTATTTAAATATAACGAAATTTTATTTAAATGCAGTTTAACTGCCACATCTTTAAGGATTTGTTTAATGACCTGACTTTTGCTCACAACGCCCAAATTATAAAATAGCCTGTCGAGTGTTAGCGATCGCCCCACATAATCTGTTTTAAGCACGGTAAATCCTGCCTTAGTTGCAAGTTTTTCTAGCGTGGTGGTCGTAAAAAAGTAAATATGTCCGTCGCAACTGAGACTTCTTTCTCTTTTACCCAATAATTTGAACATCAATGTATCGTAGCGGGGGGTTTCCATCACGAATATCCCACCCGGCTTCAAGATCCGATAAACTTCTTTCAACGTACTGTAAGGATCGGATACGTGTTCGATCACGTGCATCATCAATACAGCGTCGGCAGATCGATCTTCTAGTTCAGCTTTTTCTAGTATGGTTGGGATGATTTCGATTCCAAACTCCGATTCTGCATATCTGCACATACCCACATTAGGTTCAAGCCCAACTACATTCCACCCATCTTGCTTAAAGAAGTTTAACAAATACCCCAAGCCACTCCCAACTTCAATTAACTTACCTTTTTCTGGATAATGTTTGTGAAGAAAAGCTCGGGTTTTTTCATAATCTTTTACCTGCAGTGCTTCTTTTTCCAGCCTCTGCGAATCTTGGTTAACTATAGCAGATAATACAAACTCTGGATCGTAGGTTTCTATTAATACACTGTCTACTTCTGTGGTTCTCGGGTTAGCATACATCAATCCACAGGCTTTACAATTGACAATTTGATTTGCCTGGGCTACTCCCGGCTCAAATCTCACAGTATAGTCATTACTACCGCACAAATTGCATGCAACGTATGTCATAGCTTTGATTTCTTGTACTTTGTTCAACTGAGTTTGGCATTGATTCTAACATATTCACCTGTGGGCAGCCACAAGTGTTTATTTTTGTTACACAAGTTTACATTATTCTCGCTATTCCTGCTACACAATCTAAATTTATCCGCAAAAATTAGTTTATTAAACCAGTATTTCTTGTTAATTACAGCATATTCCATGTATATATGATACATTGTATTTAGTACATAAGCGAAAAAAATGAAACCTTATTCGATCGAGTTGCGTGAGAAAATAGTTAAAATTTATGAAC
>NZ_JAUBTK010000147.1:0-8205 GCF_036702455.1 Microcoleus sp. D2_18a_D3 | reverse complement strand
TCACCCTCGATCTCGGATAATTCACTTTTACCCCCTCAATCCGCGTATGTGCCAGTTGGGGGTGCGGAATGTGGGTTTAAATGCGGATTAGCTTATTTGCAGGGGGAAGTTCAGGTTAAAACTTTACCCCAGCGCGGTATTACGAGGAACAAAGCAATTTCACAACTCAAAAATTTTTGTCAATTTCCCCTTACCACTTTCCTGACATCGTGCCCTTAAGTCTCAATTCTTCTCGACTAACTAGAGCTTCGTAGTAATCGGGTTTGATTTCGAGGGCGACTCCGTAAGAGCTAATGGCATCTTGAGTTCGCTGCAATTTTTGCAAAACGTCGCCCCGCTGCGCCCAAGCTTCCCAGTTGTCTGGCTTGAGTTGAATCACTTGGTCAAAAGCGACGAGTGCTTGGGAATAGTTCTGCATTTCCCCTAGGATCAGACCTCGCTGTACCCAGCCTTGATAGTTATCCGGCCAGATAGTAATTGCTCGATCGTATGATGCTAGAGCTTGTTCGTACTGCTGCAATTTTGACAAAGCGTTGCCACGTTGCAACCAAGCTTCAAAATTATCTGGCACAATTTTTAGTACGCGGTTGTAAGCTGCGACGGCTTCTTCGTAACGCTGCAATTTTTCCAGCGCTGCGCCTTGCTGCAAACCTACTTTTGATGTAATTTCTGCTTCTGAAGTCAGAGAGATTACTTTATCAAAACAGGCGATCGCTTCTTCGTATTGCTGTAATTTTTCCAAAGCTTCGCCTCGCAAGTTCCAAGCTTCTAGAAAATTACCTTCAATTTGTAGGGCATTGCTGTAAGCGATAATTGCCTCTTTGTAGCGTTCCAATCCTGCCAGGGCGATGCCTCTACCCAGCCAAGCTTCGGGAAAATTCGGATTAATTTGAATGGCTTGGTCAAAAGCAGCGATCGCCCCTTCAAAATCTCTCGCTTCTGAAAGTGTTTGACCGCGCCCGATCCATGCTTCGGGATACAAAGAATTAATTTGAATTGCCCGATCGAAACAAGCAATTGCCGCGTCTGCCCACTGGTGTTTGAGAGCCATTCCTTTATAAAACCAAGCTTCGCAGTCGTTCGGTTGCATTTGCAGTACGCGATCGTATGCTGTCACCGCTTCTGCATATTTGTGCAATTTTGCTGAAGCAATGCCCCGATTGAACCAAGCCAGACTATTTTGTGGTTGCAGTTGAATGGCGCGATCGTAAGAAGTTACAGCTTCAGCGTAGCGTTCGGCTTTCATCAAAGCCAAACCTCGGTTCAGCCAAGCTTCCCAATTAGTCGGGACGAGTTTCAGCGCGCGCTCAAAAGCAGCAACGGCTTCAGGATAGCGCTCCGCTTGAACCAACACGTTGCCTTGCCGATACCACATGGCGGGCAAATTCGGATGAAGTTGGGTTGCTTTTTTGTAACAGGTTGCGGCTGCATCCCACTGCTGCAATTCCTCTAATACTCTGCCTCGCTGATACCAAGCTTCGTGCTTTTCTGAATTGATTTGAATTGCGGTGTCGAAAGCCGCGATCGCTTCTGAGTGATTTTGCAAACTTAACAGCCCTGTGCCGCGCAGCATCCAAGCCCAGTATTCTTCGGGATTAATTGCTGTAGCTCGATCGGCGCAGGCTACGGTTTCTGCGTAGGAATGCAGTTGCTTGTAAGCTTTGCCCAGATTTAGCCACGCCCTGGCCCAGTCCGGCTTAATTTGAACCGCTTTTCCGTAGCAAAGGACTGCCGCTTCGTACCTTCCTGCGGCGTACAATCTATTGCCCCGATCGTAATCTGGAAATGCTGCAAAAATTCTTAAAATCGGCGGCAGCAGAGCTGGTTGGGGGTTTGAGGAGTTTTCTGGAGCCGAAGTCGAGAGGTCTGGCATACGCCTTGCACATAAAAAATTTAGTGGGATAACAAGCTTGCGGTCTTATATATTAACTTATGCTTTTCTTAATCTCGCTGCTGTTTTGAAACAAATTTAGCATATCAGGCTTGGTGCGACCAATCATTTTTACTTAATTCTAGTAGGTATAAAATTATGCACCCTTCCCACTTTGGGTACACCCCTGTAAGATACGGTCAGTCGATTTTCGATTTTCGATTTTCGATTTTCGATTGATTCCACAGATGAATCTGGGAGCTTGAACCAGAGTCTAAAATTTTGAGTTCTCCACGACGAGTGCCGGAAACTTGTATCCGTTTTTGGGCGGGGTCAGGACACGAGCAAATATATCCTAATTCAGATTTCAAACCAAATTTAATATGTTAGAATTGCACGCTCTTTTAGATGTCACGGACTGTCATTGGGAGTCGATCGACTCGCAGCCGAATTATTGGTACGAAGGCCGTTGTCCTCAAAGTGGCGAGCTGCTGAGACTGCCCCGCACTCGAATGTCAGAGGATCTCGCGCGGGGTTTGATGCAGTACCTGGCGGCTGACGGTGCCTACGATCGCGAAGGGAAGATGTACGGCATATTACTGGTGGAGATGCCTTCGGGGGAACAGGGGATACTCAAAGCGTTTTCCGGGCTGCTGAAGGGTTGCAGCATTGTTGAGGGGTGGGTGCCACCGATTCCGGGACGAGATCGAGTTGCTTTCGAGGAAGCCCGCACGTTAACTCAATTGGAGGCGATGAAACAGGAACTTATTGCACTCAATCAACTCCCGCAGCGACAAGAGTATGAAGCCTTATTTCGGGAGTTTGAAGTGCAAATGCAAGTTTTGAGCGATCGGCACCGCAATCGCAAGCTGCAGCGAGATGAAAAACGCCAGTTACTGTGTCAAACTCTCCCAGCAGAAACACTAGAAATTGCCCTGGAACAACTGAATCAAGAAAGCCGTTTGGAGAAAATTGAACGCAGACAATTGAAACGGCAGCGGGATGAAACATTGCAGCCCCTAAAACAATTAATTGAAGCTGCGGATCGACGGATGCGGGCGCTGAAACAGCAGCGAAAAGAACTTTCCCGCGAACTTCAGACGCAAATGCACGCGGCTTACACTCTGATGAATTTTTTGGGGAAATCGATCTCGATCTCCTCATTGATGCCAACCAATTCTATTCCCACTGGCACCGGCGACTGTTGCGCGCCAAAATTGCTCCACTACGCGGCAGTACACAATCTGAAACCGCTGGCAATGGCTGAGTTTTGGTGGGGGCCGCCATCGGGCGATAAGATACAGGGAGAATTCTATGCTGCTTGTGGCGATCGGTGTCAGCCGTTGATGGGTTTTTTGCTGTCAGGATTGGCTCAAAATCCGATTGTTTCTAATGATGAGGATTTTACGGGCGGGCTAGAAGCCCACCGCACAAGCAATAATTTTTATTGTGGAACGGGCATCTTGCCCGTTACCCAAATGCTACCAATTATTTATGAAGACAAATGGTTGATTGCGGTCAATAAACCCTCTGGTTTGCTGTCAGTTCCAGGTCGTTATCTGGAAAATCAAGATAGTGTTTTCAGTCGTTTGCGTAACTTGTTAGCTGATAGTTTTAATTTGACAGTCGTGCATCGTTTAGATGGAGAAACATCGGGAATTTTGCTCTTGGCGCGGGACAAAGAAACTAGCAGTCAACTCAGGCAGCTATTTGCAAAAAAGCAGGTTCACAAAGTTTATGAAGCGGTGCTTTCGGGTACTGTAAATGTTGACACAGGGACGATCGATCTCCCACTTTGGGGCGATCCCGAAAATCGCCCTTACCAGCAAGTCAATTGGGAGTGCGGAAAACCCAGTGTTACTCGCTTTCAGGTAATGGCGAGGGAAGGAAATTGCGATCGCGTCGAGTTTTTGCCGCTGACGGGACGCACTCATCAATTGAGGGTTCATGCAGCGGATGTTCGAGGGTTGGGGATACCGATTTTGGGCGATGGACTTTACGGATGTCGGGCTGCTGCGAACCGCCTACACTTGCACGCGCGGGAACTTTCGTTTGAGCATCCGCAGTTGGGAGAAACGCTATACCTAAAGGCAGAAACACCTTTTTGAGCTAAGGGCGATCGGGCAATGATCAATATCTGTACAATAACAAGTAATTGCTTCAGCCTCAAGAGTTTTAGTTGAAATTTGTGCTAACAGTAAGTCAATCGATTTTAGATTTTAGATTTTAGATTTTAGAGGCGACCCCACGGAGAAATCCGGGGGCTTGAGGATTTTCGATTTTCGATTTGGGATTGATTCCACGGATAAATCACGTGGCGGGTACCATCAAGAAATTCCTGGTCATAGTTTTATTGATTTAATCCTAAACGACCCTGAAATATTACAGCTTTATCGCTACCGAGATCGTTATCTAAATTAAGAGGATACTCTGTTAATTTTCGAGGAGCGATAACGAGATGGCTGACATTTTTTTTCAGCTTCATGTTTGTTTACCTAGCAGTAATTTTAGCACCTAAAATATTAGAAATCTGCTTTGAGAACCCGATCGACTTTCAATTTTAGCTCTAACGTACAATAACTAATAACTAATAACCCACAACTACCACTGCGGATCGGAAGCCATCAAAGCAGTCGCAGCCTCACTCGGTAACGGCTTAGCAAAAAAATAACCCTGACCGTATTCGCAGCCGATCGACCTCAACCTAGCTAATTGTGCCGCCGTCTCCACACCCTCAGCAATCACATCCATACCCAAAGCGTGAGCCAGCGCCACAATCGTCCGCACGATCGCCACATTCTCCCCCTCGCTTTCGACCTCCATTCGCCCCACAAACGACTTATCAACCTTCAAAGTATCCGTAGGAAACCGACTCAAATAACTCAACGACGAATAACCCGTGCCAAAATCATCAATTCCCAACTTGACATTTAACCCTTTCATCTGCTTCAAAACCGCGATCGCCGACTCCACATCATCCATCACCACACTCTCAGTAATCTCCAACTTCAAACTCTCGGCACTCAAACCCGTTGTTCCCAAAATCGCCTGAAGGCGATCGACCAAATCCGGCTGAGCAAACTGCTTCCCAGATAAATTTACACTCATAATCAAAGCTCGATCGAAACCAAACATTTCCTCCCACAGCCGCAACTGCCGGCAAGCCTCCTCCAGCACCCACTCACCCAGCGGCACAATTGCCCCCGTTTCCTCAGCCACCGGAATAAACTTCATCGGTGGAATCAAACCCCGCAGCGGGTGTTGCCAGCGTACCAAAGCCTCAAACCCAATAATCCTCCCGCTTGCCAAAGATACAAACGGCTGGTAGTGCAGCAAAAACTCCCGACGCTTGAGGGCCATCCGCAAATCAGTTTCCAACTGCAACCTCTCCACCGCCAAAGCGTGCATCGAAGCATTAAAAACCTGATACCTTCCCGTTCCCAAAGCCTTCGCCCGGTACATCGCCGTGTGGGCGTCCCGCAGCAAGTGTTCCGGCTGTTCCCTGACAGTAGCAGCGGGTTCGCCTCCCAGGGCAATCCCGATGCTTGCCGTCACAAACACCTCCTGCCCCTTCAACTCAAAAGGCACAATTAAAGCTTGGTGAATTCGAGTGGCCAAATCCACGGCACTAGCAACATCAACATTCCTCACCAAAATCGCAAAATCGTCGCCCCCCACCCGCGCCACAGTATCCCCGGAGCCAATAATCGCCCTCAACCGCAGTACCACCGCCATCAGCAGTTCATCCCCCACCAAATGGCCCAAAGAATCATTAATCACCTTAAACCTGTCTAAATCTAGAAACAGCACCGCAAACAGATAGCTGCGCCGGCCCCTAGTATTGGCGATCGCCCGCCCCAAGCAATCCACGAACAAATCCCGGTTAGGCAAACCCGTCAGAGAATCGTGAAAAGCATCGTAAAGCTTCCTGTAAGCACTGACACCCACACCAGTCACCACCATACCTAAAGCCGGCGACACCAGCGGCACCCACCCGCCCCCAGTAAAAATCCCAAAACTAATCCCCAACAAACCCATCAACGCCGCACCCCCAGCCAATCCTGCCCTCGCAGGATGCTGAATCCGCCAAGCCAAAACCCCGCCAACCATCGCCCAAGCACCGTTCCACAAAATTTCCGCCCATTCCGGCCACACCCAAAACAGCGATCGTCCATCCAAAACCGCACTCAATATTTGGCTGAGCATTTGCGCGTGCAGCAACACCCCCGGCATTTTCGGAGTTTGCTTTTTAACCGGGCTGTAAGGCGTCAAAAACAAATCTCTGGTACTCGGTGCAGTCGTCCCGATCAACACAATCTTGTCCTTAACCCAGCTTGGGTCAATTTCCCCCTTCAATACCTGCCTGATACTGACTTGTCGCGCCACCTCCTTACCAGAACGGTATTTGAGCAGAATTTGGTAGCCTGTGGTGTCAATATTTGCATAGCCGCCACTGTTAGAAGTTAAAGGCACAAATTCTGCCTTTCCCCAGTTGGTTTGGTGGGGATGAACAGGGCTATTTTTCTGCTGTACTCTGTCTTTGAGATACAGCAAAGCCACTTGCACAGAAAACGATAAAGCAATCTTTTTGTCTGGTTGCGAGACTGAGAGCAAATTGCGGCGTACAACGCCATCAGGATCGAGCACGAAGTCGTTAAAACCAACCCGATCGCGCGGTATCCCCGGAGGCGCAGGCACTCCCGGACTTTCTGAATCGCTCAATTGCTCGATCGCCACAACATTCGGTGCTTTCAGCGCGGCCAGCAATTCTTGGTGTCCCGGCGCTTGAGGCAAATCCCGGTACAAATCCAAACCGATGACTTTTGGCTGATACTTTTGCAGTTTTGTCAAGGTTTGAGCGATCGTCTTGTCGGAAATCGGAAATCTCCCCAAAGCTTGAATATCGGCTTCAGAAATTGCCACTACCAGCAGCCGGGGATCGGGGCCGGAAGCGGGCTGCAAGCGCACTAACGAGTCAAAACTCCCCAATTCCCAGCTTTGCAGGCCTCCCAACTGCCGAACTCCCATATTCAGCAGCGTTACAGTCGCGCCCACAAGCATTGCAGGCCAAATCCTGACCCGTCGGTTGTGAGAACTCAGGTTCAGGCCAGTTGCCACAGACATGACATATCGAAGATTTCGAGAGAATTTGGCAGTCACAGAAAAAATATGTCGGTGCAAATTAGCTTTGCACAAGTCTGTTCTTACAGAATTGAGCTTAATATGAGATTGAATGTAATTTTTTCAGAACTTGTGCCGCCACCGAGTTTCTTTAAGCTAATTACTCGATTTGGCAAAGTATTTCTCGAATGGGAACCGGGTTTTTGAAGATTTGCCGACAAATCCTGTCTTTCATTCCTTGTTTACCCAAATTCGCACAAGCGTTAAAATTTAGTCGATCGAACTTTCAGGATATTTTTGAGATTATGGCGAATCAACTTCCGATTCCGGTGATTGTTAACGGTGCTGCAGGCAAAATGGGCCGCGAAGTAATTAAGGCGATCGCCCATGCTAGTGACATGACCTTATTTGGGGCTGTAGACCGCTCTCCTGATTGCCTCAACGCCGATGCCGGCGAATTAGCCGGATGCGGCCCGTTAGAAGTTCCCATCACTGACGACTTGCAAGGAATGCTGGTATTAGCAGCTCAGGAAAAGCAGTTAGGGGTGATGGTAGATTTTACGCACCCTTCGTCAGTTTATGAAAACGTGCGATCGGCAATAGCTTACGGCATTCGCCCAGTAGTCGGCACTACCGGATTGAGCAGCAAGCAAATTGAAAACTTAGCTGAATTCGCTGATAAAGCGAGCATCGGCTGTTTGATTGTACCCAATTTCTCGATCGGCATGGTTTTGCTCCAACAAGCCGCCGTCACGGCATCTCAGTATTTTGAACACGTAGAAATTATCGAGCTGCACCACAATCAAAAAGCCGACGCCCCCAGCGGCACAGCGATTCAAACTGCCCAAATGCTAGCAGAAATGGGAAAAACTTTCAATCCGCCAGAAGTTGAGGAAACGGAAAAATTAGCCGGTGCTCGGGGTTCAGTGGCCGATGAAGGGATTCGCATTCACAGCATCCGTTTACCCGGTTTAATTGCCCACCAAGAAGTAATTTTTGGCGGCGCCGGTCAAGTTTATACTTTACGACACGATACGAGCGATCGCGCTTGTTATATGCCCGGAGTCTTGCTGTCTATACGCAAAGTCCTTGAATTGCGATCGCTCGTTTACGGCTTGGAAAAAATCTTGTAGTCATTAATCATTAGTCATTAGTCATTAGTCATTAGTCATTAGTCATTAGTCATTAGTCATTAGTCATTAGTCATTAGTCAT
>NZ_JAUBTK010000146.1:0-8369 GCF_036702455.1 Microcoleus sp. D2_18a_D3 | reverse complement strand
CCTAAGTTAACGGTTTGAGGGCCCTCCACGGCAGTTTCGGCGGTGGCGGTGACGGTGATGGCGGTTGTTCCTGCTTCAGTGCCAGTGTTACTGCTGACAGAGAGGTTGACGTTAGGGAAGTCGTTGTCGGTAATTGCAACGTTACCTGTTGTTGTAGTTCCGAGTGTAACACCGCTAGAAGGAGTCGAGATTGTGAAAGTACCTGTTTCACTTCCTTCTACAAGTGGATCATCAATAACATTGACGGTAAAGGAACCTGTGGTTTGACCGTCGGGAATGGTAATGATATTCGGAATTGTCGTAAAATCAGCAGCAGTGGCCGTTCCAGACAAAGCCACATTTACAGTTTGATCTCCAACAACTGCACTTGATGCTGTGCCGGTGACGGTGATAACTGGAGTTCCGGTTTCTGTACTTGTGACTGGGGAAACTGAGAGGTTGACTGTGGGGAAGTCGTTGTCGGTAATTGTTAGTGTCCCCGTCGTATTGGCGGCAACTGGATCGAGAAAGTAGTTAAAATTGTTGGGATCGGCAGTGACGTTAACTTGGACTGTTTCCCCTGGGTTGACAATAGCATCATCTATGGGGACAGCATTGAGGACAGCGGTAGTTGCACCAGCGGCAATGGTGAAAGTATTAGCAGTAACTGCCGTGATATTCGTACCCGCAGTTAAGGAGTAGTGACCAGGAGTAGCAGCGGTACTGCCGGTGGTGTTGAAGTTGACGACTATGCCGCCTGCGGGGGCGGGAGTATCGAGGGTGATATTAAATGTGCCAGTGGTGGGGCCGGTTTCGGTGGGAGTAGTGCCTGCGGCGATGCTGACTGTAGGGGTGTAGTTGAGCAGGATGGAGGCGGTGTTGCTGCCGGTGTTCGCCACAGCTAAGTCAGGTTTGCCGTCGCCGTTGATGTCGCCGATGCTGAGGGAGCGGGGGCTAGTGCCAGTAGGGAAGTCAACTTTGGTGGCGAAGGTGGGGGTGGCGGCTCCTGTGGCGGTGGTGTTGAGCAGGATGGAGGCGCTGTTGCTGTTGACGTTCGCCACAGCTAAGTCTGGTTTCCCGTCCAAGTTGATGTCGCCGATGCTGACGGAGAAGGGGCGAAAGCCAGTAGGGAATTCAACTTGGGGGGCGAAGGTGGGGGTGGCGGCTCCTGTGGCGGTGGTGTTGAGCAGGATGGAGGCGCTGTTGCTGTTGACGTTCGCCACAGCTAAGTCTGGTTTCCCGTCCAAGTTGATGTCGCCGATGCTGACGGAGAAGGGGCGAAAGCCAGTAGGGAATTCAACTTGGGGGGCGAAGGTGGGGGTGGCGGCTCCTGTGGCGGTGGTGTTGAGCAGGATGGAGGCGTTGTTGCCGTTGTAGTTCGCTATAGCTAAGTCAAGTTTGCCGTCGCCGTTGATGTCGCCGATGCTGATGGAGTAGGGGCGATTGCCAGTAGAGAACTGTACTGCGTTGGCAAAGGTGGGGGTAGTGGCTCCGGTGGGGGTGGTGTTGAGCAGGATGGAGGCAGCGTTGTTGTTGGGGTAGGTGTTCGGCACAGCTAAGTCAGGTTTGCCGTCGCCGTTGAAGTCGCCGATGCTGACGGAGAAGGGGCGAAAGCCACTAGGGAATTCAACTTGGGGGGCAAAGGTGGGGGTGGTGGCGTTGGTGGCGGTGGTGTTGAGCAGGATGGAGGCACTGTTGCTGAGGAAGTTCCCCAAAGCTAAGTCTGGTTTCCCGTCCAAGTTGAAGTCGCCGATGCTGACTGATACGGGCTGAGTGCCAGTTGTGAAGTCTACTTTGGTGGCGAAAGTGGGGGTGGTGGCGTTGGGGGCGGTGGTGTTGAGGAAGATGGAGGCGGTGTCGTTGCTGAAGTTCGGCACAGCTAAGTCAGGTTTCCCGTCCAAGTTGAAGTCGCCGATGCTGACGGAGAAGGGGCTAGTGCCAGTTGTGAAGGTGACTTGGGGGGACAAGCCTAGTACGCCACTGTAAGTTTTGAGGGTGGTTTCGGTGAGGGCTAGTTGGGGCGCTTCAGAAGATGGGGGGATGAGTTGGAGGATGTCCCAGGTGCCACCGAGTTTGCAGTTACCTGTAGGTTGGGAGTTGGCGCTGATGTTTGCCCCTGTGAGTTGGTGCAGTTGAGTCAGGAATTGGTGTCCTCTGTCTCCGGCTGCTACGCTGCATCCATATAAGATGATGTTGGCGTTGTCAGTGAGGCTGTTTCGCCACTGTTGCAATTGGTGGCTGTAGTTGTGGATGTTGCTGCTGTTGAGTTCTGTTGTGCCTAGGTAAAGATTGCCAGAATCTCCGTGGGTGATGATGTGGAGAGTTTCGATGCCTCTATGCTGAGCTAGGATTGTGGCGATTTGCTCTACGGCATCGGGCTGGCTTTGGAGGATGTAGGTGGCGGTGTCGGGTTGGATGCCGGAGATTAGGTGCTGGCTGTCTGGTATTGTGGGGTCAAGGATGACTATTTCTGTGGGCTTGTTGCTGGTGCAACCAACCAAACTTCCGATATTTTTATTGATAAAACGGTTAATTTGAGGTAGAGTTTTCACAGTTTTTTGCTTTTAATGTAGTTCGTGGTTTTTGAGTCAATCGGGAAATGAGCCCGATTTGATTCTGGTTTGTGATGTTTCTACCTGGTGGTGGATGACACTCGCCGATCGTGATGAGTAATATCGAAAGGGTAAGAAGAACACTTCTAACCGGGACAAAGGCTAGAAACCTTTGTTTGGTAGGGCTTACAAATTAATATTTTGTCTGATACCAATTTAATGGGTCGTTGCACATATCTTGATCCCCCTAAATCCCCACCCCCCCCTAGCCCCCCAAGAAGGAAGGGGGACTTTGATCGGAATCCTGTCCCCCCCTTAGTAGCGGCGGTGCCAAGAGTGCCAGCCATCTTGGCTAGGGGGGATCAGATTCTATGCAGCCTCATAAAAAATTAGTCTGAATCCCGTTAATCTGTATATCAATTTATTCCCTAACAAGATTTATATCTTGCTGCTTCCTAGTTGCGCTAGCCAAATTGCGAAAGATTAGTTTCGCAAAATGTCCGAAGGCTTTTTCCCAAAATGCTGCTGGAAATATTTTGTAAAGCGACTAGGATTGTAAAAGCCATATTCAAACGCAATTTCCGTAATCGTTTTGTTGCTCTCCATTAACTCCATACGAGTGGCTTCAAGTCGAGCAGTTCGCAAAAATTGACTGGGAGAGACACCGTAATAACGAGCGAATGCTGTTTGCAAAGAACGACTGCTACAGTTCATGGCGGAAGCAATTTGTGCAATTGTCAGCTCTTCTTTCATATTTGCTCGGATGTATTCGGCCGCCTCTCGCACGCGGGCGATCGAAATTTCGGATACTTTAATAATCGATGGTTCTAAAGTGTTGTAAGATGAACCTTGGACTAAGGTAGAAAAAATAGCGATTTCTAAATTTTCAATTACCAGTGGATGTCCGTTAGTGTCAATCAAATTCAACAGCGTTATGACCAGTTGATATAGCGATCGACCGTAAAGAGTAGTGCGATCGATAACTTGTACCAGGTTAGGACGTTCAATGGATTTGTCAAGATACTTGCTCAGTTCAGTTGAAAATCGAGCTTCATCTATATAAATTGATATTGCGCTGTATTTGGCTGAGTGCTGAAGATGGATTAGTTCGCCTCCCGACTGACTTATCACCAAATGTCGATCGTTCACGAGGAATTCGTTAGACCCAACTTTCAATAAATGATCGCTGTCAAAAAATGTGAAACCTATTTTTCCAACAAAAGTATATCCTGCGGTATATGTACTCCCAGCTTCCCAAACAACACTCACGAACTCGAAGTTTTTTAACTTAGCAAGCCGCAATTGAATTTTGTAATCTTTGGAAGAGAAAGTATGTTTAGTAATACCCGATACTTGCTTAATATATATCTCTGGATCGTTGATTTCAATATTTAAATCCCAGACCATTATCAAATGCCAATATTTTACACCCACAATAAATTATATCGATTATGTGTAAATATTTATACCTCTTCTGGGGTATTTTACAGGAATTATCTCAGGTCGATGTGGGGGCGGATTTATGATATTGTGAATTTGAGGCAATTATTGTTGGTGAAGGAAACCTCTACATTCAAGAGGTACATTTTGATTTATAGTGGGGTGGGGGCGGGTTTAGGAAATTGTGGGTTTTAGGCAGTTATTGTCTGTAAAACCCGCCCCTACGGAAATTAATATTTTACATGTTTTATGAATAACGAAACAAATTTCAATACAGTCCACGAACACGAGATTTTTGGCGATCGCGATTTGCCATCTTGGTTAACTCAACAACAAATCAGCCTCGCTTGCACTACCTATCAAACCAGCAGGTTAATGTTAATCGGTGCTGTGCCAGAAACCAACCGAATCTCGGCTTTTTGGCGAATATTCGATCGCGCAATGGGGCTTTACTGCACGTCGGAACGCCTGTATTTAAGTTCAAAATATCAACTTTGGCAATTAGATAATGTCTTAGAATCCGGGAAATTATACCAAGGATACGATAAATTATATATACCAAGAATCGGCTATACTACAGGAGATATCGACATTCACGATATCGCTGTCGATAAAAATAATCAAATCATTTTTATTAGCACTTTGTTTAATTGTATCGCTACTTTGAGCGATCGCCACAGTTGCAAACCTCTCTGGAAACCCCCATTTATCTCACAATACATCAACGAAGACCGCTGTCACCTCAACGGTTTGGCGATGGTGGCTGGGGAGGCGAAATATGTCACAGCATCGAGTCAGTCGGATGTGGTGGATGGCTGGCGCGATCGCAGAAAAAACGGCGGTATAGTTATTGATATTCAATCTAATGATATCATCGTCACAGGATTGTCAATGCCGCACTCACCGCGCTGGTATCGAGACAAATTGTGGCTGCTGAATTCGGGGAGAGGAGAATTTGGTTATGTGGATTTAGAAACAGGGAAATTTGAGGCAATTACGTTTTGTCCGGGCTATGTCCGAGGACTGGCATTTTGGCAAAATTGGGCAATTGTTGGACTCTCGAAACCGAGGGGTGGTGACAACACTTTTAGCGGTTTAGAATTGGATGAGTTGTTAGCAGCCAAGGATGCGGAGCCTCGCTGTGGTATGATGGCGATCGATTTGACTACTGGGGCGATCGTTCACTGGTTGCGCTTTGAAGGAATTGTCACGGAACTCTATGATGTGCAGGTGATTCCGACAGTCCAAAAGCCTATGGCTGTAGGTTTTCAGACTGAAGAAATTGCTCAGTTAATTACTTTGGAACTTTAACCGCAGATGGTGGCGGATGTACGCGGATTAACGCAGATAAATGTTTACAGGATTTACCGACGGGGTGTGAGAGAGAGTATTTAAGCGGGATTTGGTATTACTCAAAAATCGCCCCATTTAACGAAGTTTTTCTTAAGTCTACTCTAGCTAAATTTACACCTCTTAAATCAGTACCTGTTAAACAAGTATTGCTTAAATCTGCATAACTCAGATCGGCACCTCTGAGATTAGCATCAGATAAATTGGCTCCTGATAAATTCGCCCTCACAAGTTGCGATCCACTCAAATTGCTGCCACTCAAATTTGCCGATTGCATTTGTGCTGCCATTAAGTTGGCTTTGCTTAAGTTAGTGTCGCTGAGGTTAGCCAAATTTAATTTAGCATAACTCAAATCAATGTTTTCCAAGCAAAGTTCGCTCAAGTGCGCGCATCGCAAGTTAGCATTAATAAAAAACCTGTCTCCAATCCCATAACGGCGCAGAAATTCGTCAACTTCCAGCCGAATTAAAACCGGTTCGCAAGTATTTTCGTAGCACCACGATGTCTCCAGCAAACCGGCGGCTGCTTGAATTGCTACCTTGTCGCATTTAGAGAGCACCAAACTATTGCACCCATCCCACTCACCGTTGAGCATGAATGCCATCTCAGAAGCTGCTGCACTTGAGTCGCATAACAAAACGGTTTCTGGTTTGGGTTGCAGCCAGTTCATTAAACCGATCGAGCTGTTGTTTTTCACTGTAGATTCAGGATTTGTGCGTCTTTCTTAATTATAGGTAAAAATATTGAAAACAGTATGGACAAATTCGCTGCGGCTTCAGAGAATGAATTAATTGTGTTTGGTGCAGCCAGACCAGGATACCGCGATGCAGAACTTGCTCGGTGGATTGAATTTATGCAGGGGCATAATATTAAGCAAGTTTGCTGCTTGCTCGATCAGACGCAACTCATCCGCTACAGTGACTTACTGGGAACATATAGGAAAATATTTGGGTGCGATCGAGTTTGCTGGGCACCGATCGCAGACTTTGAATTGGTCGATCGCGATATTTTAATCGATCGCATATTGCCCTTCTTGGAATCGGCAGATAGCAAAGGCGAACGGGTGGTAGTTCACTGTTCTGGGGGGATCGGACGTACAGGACAGGTTTTGGCTGCTTGGTTGGTCAGCGGGCGGGGATTGTCTAACAAACAGGCGATCGCAGCAGTAAAAAAAACTGGCAGAAATCCCTATGAAGCAGCAATCGCAGCTTGTTTGAAAGGTCGAAACCCCTGGCTAGTCGTTGAAGAACTTAATGCTATCTTAGATGATTGTCGCCTTGCTGCGAGAAATGACATATAGCACTATAGCAACTATATATATGGGCCAATGGCGTAAGTCCTAAAAGATTTAAAAGACTCGGCTTCCTACGATCGAACTCAGGCATCGAATAAATGGGTGTTTTGGCTGTCACCGTTAGCCGATCCGCTGGCGTTTTTGCCAATATAAGAGAACAAATAACGCACTTACAGCAGCGCAATATCCTTGAAGCAACGCCGCGTTAACTCTATTCTTGCCGCTCCGTCATTGTTGTTGCGGATGTCAATGTTTGTAGCAAAAAAGTAAACATTTTTATCCTTTTCTAAATAACCTACATACCAGCCAATTTGAGGCTTTGTTTGTTCTCCAAAATTTGCCCATCCTGTTTTGGCTCTAATTGTGTAATCGGGAGTTTGTTCAACAATTATGATGTCTTTAACCAGAGACAGCGATCGCTCGGAGAAGGGTAAGTCATTTTTGTAGAGACGGCGGAGAAATTGAATTTGCTCGTTGGGTGTGATTCGCAGTTCTCCCTCTAACCAGAATTTGTCAATATCCTCTTTGTTACCGATTTTTTGGTTGCCATAACCGACTTTAGCTACCCATTTTTGCATTTGCTCGTGTCCGACTCGGCGGGCGAGAACTTGGTAAAACCAAACGGCGGAAAGTTTCATGGCTTGTCTCATATTCAAGTCTCGATTCCATGCGGGAATTTGCCTTTGAATTCCATCCCAAGTTAGCACGGCAATCTCATCGGAAATCACTCCTGTTTCTAAGGAAATCAGAGAGTTGAGAATCTTAAATGTAGATGCAGGTAAAAAAGCTGTGGTGTTACGCTGCGGGTTGTGTTGATAAAGCCGATCGCTATTCAAGTCGTAAATGGCGATCGAGCCTTCAACTCCTAGTTCTTGAAAGTGCCGTCCAAAATTCATTGTCTCAGCAACATCTCCTCCGCGAGGCGGAGATTCTTGCACAGGAGGTGGCACGGTTAAGGCTGATTGCGGTGTCTGAACTAAAACAGAAATAATGCAGCCTAATACAATTAAAATAACAGCTATCTCGCGAGATATTCGGTTCATAAACTTCGATAAATTACCCAAATCCTAGGCAGTAATGTCACAGGCGCGATCGACTTGTAAGGTGCACCTGACTTACGCTGTGTAATAAACAATTAAGGTTTGCCGCTCACGCATCCTACTATATATGTGCCGCGTAATTTATCAACTATAAAACTGCCATAATAGTTAAGGCTACCAAACAGCTTAACTGAATTACTAAGCTGAGTAACCGAAACTTTGGATCGAGACCAGCGATGTGAATCACTGAATGTACAAGCCGAAATAGAATGTACACAACAATCAGCAAATCTACTGCTGTTCCTGAAACACCCCTAACTGTTAGAAGAAAAACAACTCCCAAATACAAAGGCAGGTTTTCTATCAAGTTGGATTGTACTCGAAAGAGTCGCCAAAGCAAGCTGTCGTCGTTTTGTGTGCCGAAATCTTTTACAGATCCGCCCGCAGATAGATGCCGAATCCTGACGGTTAGTAACAGGATAACAACTGCGATCGTCCACAGGATGAAAATAGTTAAACCCCAGAGAGGGAAAGTCATATTTGTCGGTTCAATTTGCATCATATTTCTACCTTGCGAAACTGCTGCTAACACTTTAGAAAAGTTATATCAAATCCGGTAGCATCGTCCACTCATCTGCGTTATACCATTTTTTTAAAGATGTGATAGAGATAAAGCCTGTAAAATCCAGGACCATCCGGTGAGAAATCCAATGA